>NZ_JBICMM010000015.1:0-258691 GCF_043106425.1 Pseudomonas sp. FYR_2 | reverse complement strand
ATAGAGTTCTTTCAGGGCCGCTCGGCCGCCGAGTTTTCCTCTGCCACCGGCGTCCCCCGCCCAGCCTCCTGGCGCCACTGCAGGGCAATCAGGATCAGCGTAGGCACACCCAGCAATGCGGTAATCAGGAAGAAGTCGTGGTAACCAAACTTCTCGACCATGACCCCCGAATACCCGCCGATCAACCTTGGCAACAACAGCATGATCGAACTGAGCAGCGCGTACTGGGTCGCCGAGAACTTCAGGTTGGTCAGGCTCGACAGGTAGGCGACGAAGGCCGACGTGGCCATGCCGGAGCTGAAGTTGTCCAGCGAGATGGTCACCACCAGCATTTCCAGGTTCGGGCCCATGTCGGCCAGCATCAGGAACAGGATGTTGGTGCCGGCCGAAGCTACGCCGCCGATGAACAGGATCGGCATGATGCCGAAGCGCACGATCAGCAGCCCGCCGACCCCGGCGCCGACCAGGGTCATGATCAGGCCGAAGATCTTGCTGACGCTGGCGATCTGGTCCTTGGTGAAGCCCATGTCGATGTAAAACACGTTGGCCATCACACCCATCACCGTGTCCGACATGCGATAGGTGGCGATCAGGCCGAGCAGCAGCAGCGCCTGCCAGCGGTAGCGGGTGATGAAGTCGTTGACTGGCGTCAGCACCGGGGCCAAGCCGCGACGGCCAAGGCTCGACAAGCACGCCCAGGTCAGCAGTACATAAAGGATCAGGCGCAGGAACGCACGGTCTTCCAATAGCAGGTCAAGCGGCGTGGCATCACCGGAAATGACGCTGGACCAGCCGGTATTGAACATCTGGGTAAAGCTGGCCGGTACCGACACCAGCAGGATGATCAGCACGAACACTGAGGCCATCTGGTGCACCAAGCCGTAGCGCGCTGCCGACAGCTGGGTGCGCAAGGGCACCGGCGGTTCGCGCATGACCAGGGTCGTGAACAGGGCGGGCAGCATCATGACCCCGAACATCACATAGGTGCCGGCCCAGGCCTTGTGCAGGTAGCTGAAACCGGTGGAGCCGAACCACTCGGCGAAGAACAGGGCGCCGGCCGTGGCGAGCAGGGCGGCCACCCGGTAGCCAGCCATGTAACTGGCAGCTAGCGCGGCCTGGCGTTGATCGTCAGCGATTTCCAGGCGGTAGGCGTCGACAGCAATGTCCTGGGTAGCCGATGCGAAGGCCACCAGCACGGCCATGGCGATCAGCCACGACAGGTGCTGTTGCGGGTCGCACAGGCTCATGCCGACCAGGCCGATGACCACCAGCGCTTGCGACAACAGCAGCCACGAACGACGTCGACCCAGGCCACCCAACAGGGGCAGGCGCCATTGGTCGAGCAGCGGTGACCACACCCACTTGAAGGCGTAGGCCAGGCCGATCAGGCTGGCGTAGCCGATGGTCTCGCGGGCAACACCGGCTTCGCGCAACCACACGGACAGGGTGGAGAACACCAGCATGTAGGGCAGGCCGGCGGCAAAGCCAAGCAGCAAAAGTACCAAGGTTGACGGGCTGGCATAGGCAGCAAGCGCAGCGCGCCAGGTTTTACGGGGCATGGGCCAACATCTGCCTCAAGTTTGCGAAAACAAAGCGCGCACTCTAACCGCTGTGCTCCATTGGGCGCCAGCCATGGCGCGTCATATCCACACGATTGTTGGTTACATTCACACCTTCCGCGCGTAATCGCGCCCGTTGTTCATCCCCTGACGGGGTACCCAATGCCAGGCTCAGCCGGCCGCCTGCGCCGAGCACTCGGTGCCAGGGCAGGCGGGTGTCCGCAGGCAACTGCCCGAGGGTGCGCCCGACCCACCGTGCTGCACGGCCAAGGCCCGCCAGCTCGGCCAGTTGGCCATAGCTCACCACCTTGCCGGAAGGCACCTGGCCCAGCACTGAATATAGCGCCGTTCGTCGGCCCTCGGCGGATTCGAGCGCAGGCTGATCTACATCAGACATCACGCCCCCGTTGGGCTGCAGATGAAACCGGACAGGTGGTCCGGCAAATGAGAGTTGAACTCAACGGCATACGCTTGGTCTGTCCTTGCTCTGGTCGTCGGTATCTGGATAATGCCCGGCTTTTTTCGTCAAATCGAACCCGTAGTCCGCTTATGTATTCTAGATCCCTGTTGTGCTTGCTAGCTGCTTCCGTGTGCGCCGCCCCGGTGTTCGCCGACACCGTGTGGATGAAGAACGGTGACCGCCTCAGCGGCAAGATCAAAGTGTTCGACGGCGGCAAGCTGCTGCTGGAAACCCCTTATGGCGGGTCCATCGCGCTGGACTGGAAAGAGGTCCAGACCCTGGAGAGTGACCAGGAGATGCTGGTCAAGCAGGACGCCTACACCGGGGAAAAGGCCAAGTCGCTGAAAGCGGCCGAGCCTGGCAAAGTCACCTTGGCCAATGGCGAAGCGCCCAAGACCGTGGAACTGGCCAGCATCGAGCAGATCATGAAGCCCAGGCCGCTGGTCGAAGACTTCGTGTGGAAGGGCAACGTGGACGTGGCCCTGGATTACAAGCGCGCCGAGAACGACACCGACGATTACGATGTCGGCTTCAAGACCACCGCCCGCCACGGCCGCTGGCGGCACAACGCCGAAGGCGAATACAACCGCGAGAGCAAGGACGACGTCACCACCACCGATAACTGGAGCGCCGAGTACGCGCTGGACCGCTTCATGACCGAGAAGTGGTTCTGGCAGGGCCGAGCGGAGTACAAGCGAGACCGTATCGAAGACCTGGCCCGCCAGCGCACGGTCGGTACCGGCCCGGGTTATCAGTTCTGGGACAACGAGCTGGGCGCATTCTCGCTGGGTTCGTTGATCAACCGCACCGACTTCGAATACCAGGACGGCGCCAAGGACAACTTCTACTCTGCGGCGGTGAAGTGGGACTACACCCGCTACCTGATCGGCAAGAACGTGCAACTGTTCACCAACGGCGAATTTGCCAAGCCGCTGGGGGGCGTGGCCGATTACTCGCTGGATGCCGAAGTTGGCTTGCGCTACAAAGTTACCGAATGGGCCTCGCTCAACCTCAAGGCGGAGAAGGACATCATCACCGGCACCCGCGACAGTGATCTGGACAAGACCCGCTATACCGCAGGCTTCGGCGTGACCTGGTAAATCTTCGGGGGCGATTGGGCTGCGCAGCAGCCCCATTGGCACTGAAACTGATAATGCTTATCTTGTCCCCATCCAGTCCGTTGCCAGGAGCCATCCCCAAGTGAGTACCAACGCCCTCCGCCCCGCCCGGGAACTGCTCCTCAAAGAGTACCGTGGCGTGCTCTCGACCCATTCCAAGTCGATGCCCGGTTTCCCCTTTGGTTCGGTCGTGCCGTACTGCCTGGACGCCCACGGCAATCCATTGATTCTCATCAGCCGCATCGCCCAGCACACCCACAACCTGCAGAAAGACCCCAAGTGCTCGCTGCTGGTAGGTGAGCGCGAGGCCGAAGATGTGCAGGCTGTGGGGCGTCTGACCGTGATGGCCGAGGCGCACAAGTTGGTCGACGAAGCGGCTGTCGAGGCGGCTGCCGAACGCTATTACCGCTATTTCCCGAACGCTGCCAACTATCACAAGGCTCACGATTTCGACTTCTGGGTCCTGCAGCCGGTGCGCCATCGCTACATTGGCGGCTTCGGCGCGATCCACTGGCTCGACCAGGTAACCTTGGCCAACCCGTTCGCCGGCAAGGCCGAGTCGAGCATGGTCGAGCACATGAACAGTGACCACGCCAATGCCATCGCCCACTACGTGGAGCTGACCGACCTGCCACGCCATACCCCGGCGCAGATGGTGGGGGTAGACAGCGAAGGCATGCACTTGCGCATCGGCCAGGCGGTGCACTGGTTGCCGTTCCCAAGTACTTGCAACACGCCGACACAAGTCCGCGAAGCCTTGGTGCTGCTGGCGCGCGCGGACCAGTGGCCGGCTGTGGAGCAGGCAGAGGGTTGAAAAAGCGAGCACCCGCATCCATCTGTAGGTCCTACAGGAAGGTTCTCTTCCGACGAGGAATGCTTTGATGCGTGCTTTTCTACTGTTGCTTCTGCTGTTTCCCGTGCTGGAGCTGTTCGTCTTCGTGAAGGTCAGCGCGGCCATCGGGTTCTTCCCGGCGCTGCTGCTGATCATCGCCGGCTCCGCCCTGGGTGTGCTGGTGATGCGCGTGGCCGGCCTGGCCACCGCACTGCGTGCCCGTGAAAGCCTGCAACGCGGCGAGCTGCCTGCCGAGGACATGTTCCAGGGCATGATGTTGGCCGTGGGTGGTGGCCTGCTGCTGCTGCCGGGTTTCATCAGCGACGTGCTGGGCCTGCTGTGCCTGCTGCCGTTCACCCGCCATCTGGCTGCGCGCAAGATGCGCGAGCGTGCCGAGGCCCAGGCCATGCGCCAGCGTGCGTTTCAGGACGACCCGTTCCAGGCGCAGCCGCGTGACGGTGGCCACCGGCCGAACGTGATCGAAGGCGAGTACGAGCGCCGCGACAAGTGATACCCCCGGGGCCGCACACGCGGCCCCGGTGTTTTTCAGCCTCAAGAAAAATTTTGTATATCAAGCCTTGTAATTGAATATGGCGGCCTCATGTATGTGGTCACCGCAAGGTTTCTGGTGGCAACGCCAGACATGACTCAGGTGGTTCGCCCAATGCGGGCCACCTCCCGGCAACGCCGGACAGCATCAACCCGCCGGTGTCGACACCGGCCGATGAAAACCACAATTTGGGAGAGATCGACAATGAAGCTTCGTCCTCTGCATGACCGCGTCGTTATCCGTCGCAGCGAAGAAGAATCGAAAACCGCTGGCGGTATCGTCCTGCCGGGTTCGGCCGCTGAAAAACCAAACCGCGGCGAAGTCGTTGCCGTCGGCACTGGTCGCATCCTGGACAACGGCGAAGTTCGCGCGCTGGCCGTGAAAGTGGGTGACAAAGTGGTTTTCGGCCCTTACTCGGGCAGCAACACCGTGAAAGTCGATGGCGAAGACCTGCTGGTCATGGCCGAGAACGAAATCCTCGCCGTTATCGAAGGCTGATTTCCCCGACTTCCCGTTACTCCAAAGAATTCCAAGGATTAAACGATCATGGCTGCTAAAGACGTAAAATTCGGCGATTCCGCTCGTAAGAAAATGCTGGTTGGTGTCAACGTTCTGGCTGACGCGGTAAAAGCGACCCTGGGCCCGAAAGGCCGTAACGTGGTATTGGCCAAGAGCTTCGGCGCGCCAACCATCACCAAGGACGGCGTTTCCGTCGCCAAAGAAATCGAGCTGAAAGACGCCTTCGAAAACATGGGCGCCCAGCTGGTCAAGGAAGTTGCTTCCAAGGCCAACGATGCTGCCGGTGACGGCACCACCACCGCTACCGTTCTGGCTCAGGCCATCGTCAACGAAGGCCTGAAAGCCGTCGCTGCCGGCATGAACCCGATGGACCTGAAGCGCGGTATCGACAAGGCCACTGCTGCCGTTGTTGCCGAGCTGAAGAACCTGTCCAAGCCATGCGCCGACTCCAAGGCCATCGCCCAGGTGGGTACCATCTCCGCCAACTCCGACAACTCCATCGGTGAAATCATCGCCGAAGCCATGGAAAAAGTCGGTAAAGAAGGTGTGATCACCGTTGAAGAAGGCTCGGGCCTGGAAAACGAACTGTCCGTCGTAGAAGGCATGCAGTTCGACCGTGGCTACCTGTCGCCATACTTCGTCAACAAGCCGGACACCATGGTTGCCGAGCTGGAAGGCCCGCTGCTGCTGCTGGTCGACAAGAAGATCTCCAACATCCGTGAGCTGCTGCCAGTGCTGGAAGCCGTTGCCAAGGCCGGTCGCCCACTGCTGATCGTTGCCGAGGACGTTGAAGGCGAAGCGCTGGCTACCCTGGTAGTCAACAACATGCGCGGCATCGTCAAGGTTGCTGCGGTCAAGGCCCCAGGCTTTGGTGACCGTCGCAAGGCCATGCTGCAGGACATCGCTGTCCTGACTGGCGGCCAGGTCATCTCCGAAGAAATCGGCCTGTCCCTGGAAACCGCTACCCTGGAGCACCTGGGTAACGCCAAGCGCGTGATCCTGTCCAAGGAAAACACCACCATCATCGACGGCGCTGGCGCCGACACCGAGATCGAAGCACGCGTCAAGCAGATCCGTGCCCAGATCGAAGAAACCTCGTCGGACTACGACCGTGAGAAGCTGCAAGAGCGTCTGGCCAAGCTGGCTGGCGGTGTTGCCGTGATCAAGGTCGGTGCTGGCACCGAAGTTGAAATGAAAGAGAAGAAAGCCCGCGTTGAAGACGCCCTGCACGCTACCCGTGCAGCCGTTGAAGAAGGCGTGGTGCCTGGCGGTGGTGTTGCCCTGGTTCGCGCCCTGGCGGCCATTGCCGACCTGAAAGGCGACAACGAAGACCAGAACGTCGGTATCGCCCTGCTGCGTCGCGCTGTTGAAGCCCCGCTGCGTCAGATCACTGCCAACGCCGGCGACGAGCCAAGCGTTGTGGCCGACAAGGTCAAGCAAGGTTCGGGTAACTTCGGTTACAACGCTGCTACCGGCGAATACGGCGACATGATCGAGATGGGCATCCTGGACCCAGCCAAGGTCACCCGTTCGGCCCTGCAAGCTGCTGCTTCGATTGGCGGTCTGATGATCACCACCGAAGCCATGGTTGCTGACCTGCCAGAAGACAAGCCAGCTGCTGGCATGCCTGACATGGGCGGCATGGGTGGCATGGGCGGCATGATGTAAGCCAGCCTTACCCCCTGCACCATCAAAAAGGCCCCGGTTCGTGAGAACCGGGGCTTTTCTTTTTCCTGTTGGGGCCATTGGGGCCGCAAAGCGGCCCCAGTGTCAGGCGACGCTACGTTCGACAGCTGGCGCTTCCACCACTCCACGCCGATACAGAACCAGGTAATACGACCCCAACCCGATCAACCAGCAGAACACCGCCGTCCACACGTTATGCGACAGGAAGTGCGCCCCCTGCATCATCCTCCCTACGCCGAGTACCGAACCGGCCAGCAAAGCCACCACAAATGCTGCCCGCGCCAACCGCGGCTTGCGATCACGCAGCATGAAGAACAGGCCGAACAGGCAGAACCCGGTCGCCGCATGCCCACCCGGCCAGCACAGGCCAGGCTTGTCGGTAGCAGGCCGCGGTTCCAGCAACTTGCTGTAGGTTTCCGTGCCGCCAAACTGGGTCAGGCTCCACGGGCACTGTACCTGGGTCACCTTCTTCAACGGCGTGACAAACGCCGTTGACAGGCCCAGTGCCAGCACCAGGCAGCCCAGCTCGCGGCGCCAGCCGAACAGGCGCTTCCAGAAGAAACTGCCAGCAAAGGTGAGCAGCGAGATCACCCCCAGCAAGATCACCACCTGCTTGACCCGGTCGTGCAGGATGTTTTCCAGCCAATAGCTGTGGCGGCCGATGAACTGCCCGGCAGCGGGGTCGAAAAACAGGTTGGCCACGTCCATGTCGACTGACGTCAGCTCCAGCAGAATCAAGGCCAGCGCGGTCGCCAAGGGGACGCCCAGATACAGCCAGAAATTGATAGGGCGAGGGCGGGTTCGTTGCTGCATGGTGGCTCCAGGGCACGAAAAAGATCGGGCATTGTCGGCTGCCCGCTATCCTGTGTCCGTGAAGGATCAGTGAAAAAACCGTCAAGTGGGGTGAATTTTCCGGGGGGCTGGCACCGTGCAAGCATAGGCCTTAAGCTGCGCCTGCCGCGCACCACTGCGAGAAGCGCCGCACAGGAGAAACCGATGCGCATTCTTTTGGTTGAAGACAACCGCGATATTCTGGCCAACCTGGCCGACTACCTGGGCATGAAGGGCTACACCGTCGACTGCGCCCAGGATGGCCTGTCCGGCCTGCACCTGGCCGCCACCGAACACTACGACCTCATCGTGCTCGACATCATGCTGCCCGGCATCGATGGCTACACCCTGTGCAAGCGCCTGCGCGAAGACGCCCGCCGCGACACACCGGTGATCATGCTCACTGCCCGCGACCAGCTGGATGATCGCTTGCAAGGCTTCCGCTCGGGGGCCGACGACTACCTGCTCAAACCGTTCGCCCTGTCTGAGCTGGCGGCGCGCATCGAAGCAGTGCTGCGCCGCGCTCAAGGCGGAGGGCGCCGGACCCTGCAGGTGGCCGACCTCAGTTACGACCTCGACACCCTGGAAGTTACTCGCCAGGGCCGCCTGCTCAAGCTCAACCCGGTGGGCCTCAAGCTGTTGGCCGTGCTGATGCAGAAAAGCCCGCACGTACTGCGCCGCGAAGTACTGGAAGAAGCCCTGTGGGGCGACGATTGCCCCGACAGCGACAGCCTGCGCAGCCATGTACACCAGCTGCGCCAGGTGATCGACAAGCCGTTCGAAAAACCCTTGCTGCATACCGTCCATGGCGTCGGCTATCGCCTCGCCGAGGGCCGCGATGGAGTTTAAGCAAAGCCTTGCCCAGCGCATCATCATCGCCTTTGCCCTGATGAGCGCGCTGGTGGCCGGGGCGTTCGCCTTCGGCATCGTCGCCACCGTGCACCTGGTTGAAGAGCGGCTGATTTCCTCTGTGCTGGGTGGCGACCTGCAGCGCCTGCTGCGCATGGACAGCGTCAGCGACTGGAGCCACCGGCCGCGCCCCGACCAGCTGTTCTACTTCAGTGGCGGGCGTGACGACTTCGAACTGCCCAAGGACTTGCGCCACCTTGACCGGGGTTTCCACGAAGTATTCCGCGACCAGCTGTCATACCACGCCATGGTCGAGATCGTCGATGGCCGCCGTTACGTGCTGCTGCAGGACCAGAGCGACTTCGAAGAACGCGAGCGCGTGTTGTTCGCGGTGGTGGTGGTGGGCTTCTTACTCAGCCTGGTGCTGGCAGTCATCCTCGGCTGGCTGGTGGCGCGCCGGGTAATGGCACCGGTGATCCGTCTGGCGCGCCAGGTGCGCCATCGCGATCAACTGCTGGGCCTGGCCCCGCCACTGGCACCGGACTATGCGGCGGACGAAGTCGGCCAGTTGGCAGTGGCCTTCGACGATACCCTGGGCCGTTTACGCGATGCGCTGACCCGTGAACGGCTGTTCACCAGTGACGTCAGCCATGAGTTGCGCACACCGTTGATGGTGCTGGCCACTTCCTGCGAGCTGCTGATGGAGAACCCCAACCTCGACGCCCGCGCGCGTAGCCAGGTAGAGCGGGTGGCGCGTGCCACGGAAGAGATGCGCGAACTGGTCAAGACCTTCCTCATGCTGGCCCGTGCCCAACGTGACGAAGGCGCGGTGGCATCGCGGGCAACCTTGCGCGAAGTGGCCGACGAACTCATCGGTGTGTGGCGCGATACCATCGAGCAGAAGGGCCTGACCCTCTATTTCGATGGCCGCATCAGCGCCAGCCCGGTGCTGTACAACGCTACCTTCCTGCAGTCGGTAATGGGTAACCTGTTGCGCAATGCTGCCCACTACACCGACAGCGGCTACATCCGGCTGAGCCTGGAGGCCAACGGTTTCAGTGTGGAGGACAGTGGCGTGGGCATCCCCGAAGAGCAGCGCGAGGCGATGTTCAAACCGTTCGTGCGCGGTGACGAGCGGCGTGGCGAAGGCTTGGGCCTGGGTCTATCGCTGGTGCAACGCATTTGCGACGACCAAGGCTGGCATGTCACCCTCACATCGACCCTGCCGCATGGTTGCCGCTTCCAGGTGGACCTGAGCAACACCAAAGCCCAAGGCGGCCCGGACGCCATGGCCGAGTAATCCGTTGTAACAGGTTAAAGGGCGCGCGACATTTTTTTCACATTGGCATGACCTGATTCCAACGCTTGCTTACCTAAGGTGAGCGGCACTGGAGTCAGGAGATGCCCAATGCGTAGCCCCATCAAGCTTGAATTTTCCGAGAAGTACGACAAAGACCACGCCCGCGAGTACTTTCTCAAGCACCAAGATGGCCTGGCGCGACGTCTTTCCCACAAGCGAGATGAGCAGCTGGCGCGTCGCGCCCTGGCATTGGCCGGCGAGCCCGGCCTGGTACTGGACCTGCCGTGCGGTGCCGGCCGTTTCTGGCCACTGCTGGCAGAAAAGCCCAACCGGGTGATCATCGGTGCCGACAACTCCGAGGCGATGATCGAGACAGCCTGTGCCGCGCAACCGCCAGAAGTGGTGGCGCGGGTACGCCCTTTGCAAACTTCAGCGTTCGCCATTGACTTGCCGGATAACTCGGTGGACAGCATCTTCTGCATGCGCTTGTTCCACCACATTGGCGAATCGGCGCACAGAAAGACCATACTTTCGGAATTTCAACGTGTTAGCCGTGATAGTGTGATTTTGTCTTTGTGGGTCGATGGCAACTTCAAGGCTTGGCGCCGGAAAAAACTGGAGCAACGCCGCAGTGCCAAGGCCGAGCAGGACAATTACCAGAACCGTTTCGTGTTACCAGCCGAAACGGTCGAAGAAGAATTCAGGGCCGCCGGCTTCAGAATCCAGGAACGCCTCGACTTCCTGCCGTTCTATGCCATGTGGCGGGTCTACGTATTGCGTAAGGGGTAGTGTTTGATGGCTGTAGCCCAGAAAGGGGAGTCGCGGTTCGATTTTTACTGGCGCCAGCAGGGCGAGTGGGTCGAGGAGCCTAACCAGCGCCGCGGCGGCGAAAGTGGCGTGCAACGCCTCAACGATGCCAATGGCAAGTTGCTGTATGCCAAGCGCCAGGTCGGGCATATCTATCGCAGCCTTATGCACCCTTTTGGGCGACCAACCGTATTGCGTGAACTCGATGCACTGAACAGCTTCGAGCAACTGGGCGTTCGCGTCCCCCGCATCGTCTTTTGTGGTGCCGAGCGCGATGCCGACCACCAATGGCGTGCGCTGCTGGTGAGCGAGGCGCTGGACGGCTTTGTCGAACTCGACACCTGGCATGCCGAAGGTGCCCGTGAGCGTTACCCGCAGGTGGTGCATGAGCGCATGCTCAAGGACCTGGCGGACAACCTGGCGCGCATGCACCTGGGGCACTGGCAGCACGGCTGCCTGTACGGCAAGCACGTATTCATCAAGGTGATCGGCGAAGGCGAGCAGGCGCGGGTCGAAGTCGCACTGCTGGACCTGGAAAAGTGCCGGCGGCGCATCAGCTGCCAGCGTGCGGCAGGCAACGACCTGCGCCAGCTGCGCCGCCATTCGTCGATCAATGACGCCGAATGGCAGACGCTGCTCTACTTTTACAAGATGGCGTTTGGCAGCGCTGTCAAAGGGTTAGAGTAATGAAACTAGAAATAGCTCGAGCTTTGTTCCTGGTAGCTGGCCTGGCGGTGACCACCGTGGCGGTGGCTGCCTGGGAAGAGCCGAGGCCGACTGTGTTCAGCAAGGCTGAGATGGCCGACCAGTGCGCGTTGCCGCGGGAAGCGAAACCGCAGCAGCAGGCACAGGTCACGCCGGACCAGGACCTTTTGCTGTTCCTGTTTGGTCTGCGTCAAGGGTTGCGGCCATTTGGTTGAACCCGGTGTGAGCTAGAAATGCCAGAGGCTCCGCAATCGCGGGGCCTCTGGCATTTTTGCGTCTGCTTCACCGGCCTCTTCGCGGGCAAGCCCGCGAAGAGGCCGGATCAGGCTATGGCAGGTTCCTTGGCTTTGGTCTTGTGCGCCAACAAGGTGTAGATACAGGGCAGCACGAACAAGGTAAACAGCGTGCCTATCGACATCCCGGTGGCAATCACCGTTCCGATGTCAAAGCGGCTGACCGCCCCGGCGCCAGTCGCTAGAATCAGCGGCACCATGCCGAATACCATCGCCGCCGTTGTCATCAGCACCGGCCGCAGGCGAATCGCCGCCGCTTCCTCGATCGCCTCACGCACGCTCAAGCCGCGTTCCTCACGCAACTGATTGGCGAATTCGACGATCAGGATGCCGTGTTTGCTGATCAGCCCGATCAAGGTCACAAGCCCGACCTGGGTGTAGATGTTCATGCTCGAAATACCCAGGAACAGCGGCAGCAGCGCCCCACAGATCGATAATGGCACCGTCACCAGGATCACCAGCGGGTCGCGGAAGCTTTCGAACTGCGCCGCCAGCACCAGAAAGATGATTGCCAGCGCCAGGCCAAAGGTGACCCACAGTGCGCTGCCTTCCTGCACGTACTGGCGTGCCACGCCGGCATAGTCGAAGGCGAAGCCTTCCGGGGCCTCTTCGCGGGCGATGTCCTGAACGGTTTTCAGCGCTTCGCCCAGGCTGACCATGGGCACGCCCTGGATGATCGCCGAGTTCAGCTGCTGGAACTGGTTGAGCTGGCGTGGGCGGGCGCGGTCGGTGAGGGTGATCAGGGTCGACAGCGGCAGCATCTGACCCTGGTCATTCTTCACGTAGTAGTTGTTCAGCCAGCCGGGGTTGTCGCGGTACGGCCGTTCGACCTGGGCAATCACCTTGTAGCTGCGGCCTTCGAGGGTGAAACGGTTGATTTCCGCCTCGCCCAGCAGGGTGGCCAGGGTGCCGCCGAGAGTGTCCATCGATACCCCCATCTGCGCGGCCTTGGCCCGGTCGATGTCCACCACCACTTCGGGCTTGTCGAAGGCCAGGTCGATGTCGAGGAAGGCGAACTTGCCGGATGCCTGCGCGCGGGCCTTGATGCGCTGTGCTACGTCCAGCAGTGCCGGGTAGTCGCCCGCTGTATTGATCACGAACTGGAACGGCAGGCCCTCGCCGGTGCCGGGCAGGGAGGGCAGGTTGAAACCGAAGATCTGCAAGCCGCCGATTTCCTCAAGTTTGGCCTGCACCAGCGGCAACAGCTCCATCTGCGTGCGCTCGCGTTCGTTCCAGGGTTTGAGCAGGAAGCCGCCGATGCCGGTCTGCACGCCGTTGAATCCGTTGATCTGGAACGATGAGTAGTACTCGGGGAAGGCCTTGAACAGTGGGGTGAATTCGTCGGTGTAGGCGTTGAGGTAATCGAGGTTGGCCGGCTGCGGCGAGCTGCTCATCATGAAAATCACCCCCTGGTCCTCGTTGGGGGCGAGTTCGTTCTGGGTAAACGTGAGCAGCACCGGGATCAGGCACAGGATGATCACGGCAAACACCAGCACCACCGGGCGGCTGTCGAGGGTGGCATGCAGCAGGCGCTGGTAGCGCACCTTCAGGCGTTCGAACAGCACGTCCAGGCGGTGGGCCAGGCCACTGGGGTTCTGCTCCTGGCGAAGCAGCAGGGCGCACATCATCGGCGACAGGGTGAGGGCGACGATGCCAGAGATGATGACCGCCCCGGCCAAGGTCAGGGCGAACTCCTTGAACAAGGCCCCGGTGAGCCCGGTGAGGAAGCCGATCGGTGCATACACGGCAGCCAGGGTGATGGTCATCGAGACCACCGGCAGGGCGATTTCGCGGGCGCCCTCAAGGGCCGCATCGAACGGCGATTTGCCTTCTTCCATGTGCCGGTGGATGTTTTCCACCACCACAATGGCGTCGTCCACCACCAGGCCGATGGCCAGCACCATGGCCAGCAGGGTCAGCAGGTTAAGCGAGTAACCCATCATCTGCATGAAGAACAGCACGCCGATCATCGACAGGGGAATGGTCACCACCGGGATCAGCACCGAGCGCAAGGCACCGAGGAACAGGAACACCACCACGATGACGATCAGCACCGCCTCGCCAAGGGTCTTGATCACTTCGTCGATCGAGGCCTGGATGAACAGCGTGGCGTCGTAGGCAATCGACACTTTCAACGCCGAAGGTAGCTGGCTCTCCAGCTCGGGCATGATGCGGCGCACTTCCTTGATCACGTCCAGGGGGTTGGCAGCGGGGGTGGCCTTGATGCCGATGTACACCGAGGGGGTGCCGTCGAACGAGCTGACCGTGTCGTAGTTTTCCGCACCCATCTCGACCCGCGCCACATCGCCCAGCAGCACGCGGCTGTCGCCGCTGGTCTTTACCGGCAGGGCGGCGAACGCCTCGGCCGACTTCAACTCGGTGCTGGCGTTGATGCTGGTGACCACGTATTCGCCCTTTACCTCGCCGGCAGCGGAGAGGAAGTTGTAGCGGCGCACGGCGTTGGTCACGTCGGTGGCCGACAGGCCGAAACCGGCCAGTTTCACCGGGTCCAGCCACAGGCGCATGGCAAACACCTGGTTGCCGAGGATCTCCGCTTCGGCCATGCCCGGCAGGGTGGCCAGCTTGGGCTGGATGACCCGCGACAGGTAGTCGGTGATCTGCGGGTTGCTCATCTCCTTGCTGTAGAAACTGACGTACATCAGCGCCGAGGCGTCGGCGGCTTCCTTGCTGAGCACCGGGTCTTCGGAGTCCTGCGGCAGTTTGTTGCGCACTTCGTTGGCCTTGGCCAGCAGCTCGGTGAACAACCGGTCGCTGTCGGCGCCGATGCGCGCGTAGATGGAAATGATCGAGAAGTTCTGCCGGCTCACCGAGGTCATGTAGTCGATGCCTTCGGCACTGGCCAGGCTCTGCTGCAACGGCTGGGTGATGTAGCCCTGGATGGTTTCGGCGTTGGCCCCGGGGTAGGCGGTAGTCACCGTGATCAGGGCATTTTCCATTTGTGGGTACTGGCGGATCTGCAGTTTGTTCCAGGCCTGGAAACCCAGCAGCAGGATCAGCAGGCTGACCACACTGGCCAGCACCGGGCGACGGATGAACGGGTCGGTGAACGCCATGTCAGCCTCCTCAGTCCTTGCCCGGCACGCCCTGTTCGGGCTTGAGGGCTTTGTCCTGGCCGATGCGGATCGCGGCGCCCGGGGTGAGCTTGAGTTGCCCGGCGGTAACCACCTGTTCCCCGGCTTGCAGGCCCTTGCTGACGACCACTACGCCGTCGCGGCGCTCGCCGGTCTGTACGGTGCGTTGTTCGGCAATCAGCTGCGGCTGGCCCTTATCGTCGTTTTCCGGCTTGCCGTCCTTGTCTTTCTTCGGCGTGGCGACGTACACCGAGTTGCCATACAGGGTGTAGGTAATGGCGCTTTCCGGCACCACCACTTGTGGCTGTGGGTTAGGCAGCAGCACCAGCAGGCTGGCGAACATGCCTGGCAGCAGTTTGCCGTCGGGGTTGGCCAGGGTGGCGCGCACCAGCAGGTTGCGCGTGGTTTCCTCGACCTTGGGGTTGATGGCGCTGAGGCTGGCGGGGAAGGTCTGGCCTGGGTAGGCGGCTACCTGCACCAACACCTGCTGGCCCAGGCTCAATTGCGGCAGGGCCTGTTCCGGTACGTTGAAGTCGACATACAGGCTGGATGTGTCCTGCAGGGTGGCAATCACCGTGCCGGCGGCCAGGTACTGGCCGATGTCCACCTGGCGGATGCCGATGGTGCCGCTGAACGGGGCGTTGATGCTTTTTTTGATCTTCTGCGCCTTGAGTTGCTCGACCACCGCCTGGTTGCGGCGGTACTGAGTGGTGAGGCGGTCGAACTCGCCGCGCGAGATGGCCGAGTCGCCGACCAGCTGGCTGCCGCGGCCGAAATCGACCTTGGCCAGGCCCAAGTCGGCCTGGGCGGTGCCAAGCAGGGCGGTTTCCTGGTCATCGTTGAGTTGCAGCAGTAACTGGCCGGCTTTGACCTGCTGGCCCGAGTCGAAGTGCAGGGCTTTGACGATGCCTTCCACCTCCAGGCTCAGCTCCACACCCTGCAGTGCCTTGAGGCTGCCGACGGCGGGCAGGCGCGCTTGCCACTGGCGCTGTTCGGCCAAGGCTGCCGCAACGGTGATGGGCGGCTTGGGGGCAGTGAACACCTGGATCTGCTGGTAGATCGAGAACGCCTTGTAGCCCCCCAGGGCCAGCACGATCAGCAGAACCATGGCCAACATGATGAGCATGCGGCGGCGCAGCATAAGTCCGGTTCCTTGGATTGGTTGTTATTCGGTTAGACACGACAACGGGCGATCCTGCCCACGTGTGGATGGGGGAAGTATTGACTGTTTTTCAGGGGAGGGGGGTGAAATGCCTGTGCCGGCCTCTTCGCGGGCAAGCCCGCTCCCACAGAAACCGCGTAGTCAGCGGATTGTACGGTCCCTGTGGGAGCGGGCTTGCCCGCGAAGAGGCCAGTGAAGGCTGCAGAAGAGTCAGACGAGATGCAGGTGGTTGTCCCAGAAACCGGACGGCAGGTTCATCGGCTGTCCGACCAGCTCGGCCTTGCGGCAATCGTAGAACCGGCAACGGCCCTGCCCGGAAGTAACGACGAAACCATCCTTCACCGCGCCAACCCCCGCGCAATCGGGCATCGGTGCATCCAGCCGCACCGCACCCGTGTCTAGGTCCCAGACAAACAACCGGTTGGCCCGTGGCGCAGTCAGCGCCACCAGCCGCAGGTCGCTGTGGATCGCGACGCTGGCGGTGTACTGGGCCATGGCCTGCAACTGCCGCTCCGGCACCGGGAAGGCCTTGAACGGCTCGCCCGGGCGCTTGATCGCCAACAACTCGGCCGTTTCATCGGCATCACCCATGAACTGCTGGCAGGCGGCGATGGTGCCATCGCTGCCCACTGCCAGATGACGCACGCTGTTCATCTGCTGGGCCAGGGTTTCCTTGCTCAGCAAGGTGCCGTCACGCTGCATCAGCACCAGGCTCGGTTCCATGGCATTGAGGTTCATCTCTACCCGGCTTTCGGCTTCGGTACGAATGCCGCCGTTGGCCACGATCAGCGTCTCGCCGTCGGGCAGCCAGGCAACCTCGTGCGGGCCAATGCCGTGGGTCGGGATTTCGCCGGTGTGTACCAGGCGTTCGCCTTCAAAACGGTACACGCCCAGCACGCCACGCCCAGGGTCGGTCGTGTCGTTCTCGGTGGCATACAGCCATTCGCCACCCTTGTGCACCACCGCATGGCCATAGAAGTGCCGGTTCGGCTGCGAGGTCACGGTTTGCAGCAGGCGCCCGTCGCGCAAATCGACCAGGTAGCTTTCGGTACCGGGGCGGCGGGCGACGAACAGGGCGATTGGCTGCTCGGGGTGGTGGATGATGGCGTGGCAGCGCTGGGCGACCTGGGTGCTGAACACCTGGGTGCCGTCCAGGCGGAAACCCACGGCATAGTGCTTGCCGTCGCCATCGTCACGCGCCGAAAGCAGGAGAGGTTCGCTGCCTTTGTTGCGGAACAGGCTCCAGCCGCCCAAGGTCAGGGCACTGAGCAAAACGCTACCGAGTTTGAGGGCCTGGCGTCGCAGCATGATCAGTCACCGTCGTTGGCATTGAAGCCCAGCTGAATGTTCAACGCCTTGGCCAGGTCGCCTTCGTGCAGGCGATGGACAGCGTTGAGGCTGTCGTAGATCTGGTTCAGGGTTTGCTGGCCAGCGTCGTCGGCCAGCAGCTCGCCCAGCGACTTCTGATTGTCGGCCAGCAGTTTGAGCGAGGTAGCGTAGGCGGCGTCGATCTTGTCCGCCAGCGCTTTCTGATCGCTGGACAGCAAGCCGCGCAGGCCTTGGTTGTCGACCCCGACCCAGACGGTTTCGGCCGCCTTGAGGGTGGCTTCCAGGCTCTTCAGCGAGGAGTGGCTGCGCCAGGCTTGGGCCTGCAACGGCTGCGGGATGCCCTTGCTCTGGCGGCCCATCGGCGCACCCAGCTTCTTCTTCAGGGTATCCAGGGCGGTGACCTGAGAGCGCAGCAGGTCGGCGATGGCCTCGTGGGAGTCGGCGTAACGCTGGTTGGGGAACTTGGTCATTTGCGACAGCATGCCGTCGGTGCTGTTCCAGCTCTTGAGGATATCCTCGGCCAGGACCTTCTGGTGTTCACCAATGGCCACCAGCAGCGGGCAGTAGCGGGCTTTCTGCTCGGCAGTGGCGACGTCCGGCTTGCTGTCGAACAGGATGTACTCGTAGGCCGACAGGCCACGTACCACCACGCTGGCCTTGCCCAGGGACGCGACGTCTACCGGCTTGTCGCCGTTGACCAGTTGCTCGACCTGGCGGCCGACCAGGTTCTTCTTGTCGGGCCAGAACTGTACCTGCCAGGCGCGGTTGCCTTCGGCCAGCGGGCCGACCAGCAGCGGTTGCAGCTCGGCCCAGGCCTTTTGCGCATTGAGGAAGTCGGCACGGGCCTTTTCCAGGTCTTCCTTGCCTTCGCAGTAGGCCAGGGCGCTGGCGGCCAGCATGCGGTCGGCTTCGACCCAACGGCTGTAAGTGGGCAGGATGACCTGCTTGGCGATGGCAGCGGAGGTGACGGCTTGCGGGTCCTGCGGCGAGCAGGCGCCGAGGGCGAGTGCAGCGAGGCTGGTGAACAACAGTTTGGGTCGGAACATGCCCGGCTCCTTTGCGCGTTTTAAAGTGAATTCAGGAACGCCAGCAGCGCAGTGCGTTGCTCGGCATTGAACGTGAGTACAAAGTTGCGTGCCGCCTCGGCTTCGCCCCCGTGCCAGAGCACGGCTTCCAGCAGGTTACGGGCGCGGCCGTCGTGCAGGAACTGGCTGTGGCCGCTCACCGTTTCGCTCAGGCCGATGCCCCACAGTGGCGGGGTACGCCAGTCCTGGCCGTTGGCGGCGAACTCGGTGCGCTCATCGGCCAGGCCTGGGCCCATGTCGTGTAGCAGCAGGTCGCTGTAGGGGCGGATGACCTGGTTGGCCAACTCTGGCTCGGCAGCATCGGCGGCGGTGGTGAACTGCGGTGTGTGGCAACCCTGGCAGCCGGCCTGGTAGAACAGGTTCTTGCCTGCCAGCACCTGCGGCGAGCCGACGTCGCGGCGGGCCGGCACGGCCAGGTTGCGGGTGTAGAAGGTGACCAGGCGCAGGATGTTGTCGCTGACTTCCTTTTCGCCATTGGCGCCGTCGCCATTGGGCGCGGCGAGGCAGTCGGTTTGTGCCGGGGTGCAATCGTCTTTGGGCTGCAGGGTGCTGGTCAGGCCCATGTCGCCGGCGAAGGCGTGCACGTTCTGCTGGTTGACGTTGGGCTGCCCGGCTTTCCAGCCGAAGCGGCCGACCACGGTCTTGCCCAGGGCGTCGTCCCACACGCGGTTGGCCCGCCCGCGGATGCCGTCGCGGTTGCGGTCATCGGGGTCTTCGTTGGCCAACACGTCGGCTTCGGGGATGGCTTCGAGCAGGCCCAGCCCGATCATTGGCGGTGCCACCCGCGCCGAAAAGCGCGTGTCGGGGTGCATGACGCCGTAGCCGAGCTGGCTGATCTGGAGGGCCGGCTTGCGCAGTTCGACCTGATGGCCGTCCTTGAACGACACGGTTTCGCGGGTGTAACTCACCCGTACCTTGCCTTCCGGCGCCACACCGGGGATGGCCATGTCCTGCAGCTGAGTGCCGTACACCGGCTCAGGCACCACGCCCAGGCGCTCGATGACCTTGGCCAGATAGGGCTGGTCGGGGATCGACAGGCGTACCAGCATGCCCACCGCGTTGCTGTTGCCCGGCGCTGGCGGGTGGCCGCGGCCGTCGCGCACATGGCAGTTCTGGCAGGCGTTGGTGTTGAACAGCGGGCCCAGGCCGTCGCGGGCGGTAGTGGTGGAAGGGGCGATCACCCAGGGGTTGCGGAAGAAACTGTTGCCCACGGCGAAGTCCACGCGACGTTCGGATGCGAGGTTGGCCGAGGGCAGGGAATAGGCGTTGCGGTCAGTCCGCTGCACGGTTGCCTTGCCGCCCGACAATGCTTCGCCGGGTTCGGCCTGGGTGAAACGCGGGGCGTCGTCACAGGCAGAGAGGGCGAGGACCAGCAGCAGCGGGGAGAGTCGGGACAGCGACGAGGACATGCAAAATCCTGGGCGTGGACGAAAAACCGGCGTGCAAGCTTAGCAAAGTGGGGGTGTTTGAATAAGAGCAATTTGCAATTGCTGGATGAAATCGGTGTCAGTTGGCCATAGTTATCTGTTGTCTGTGCCGGCCTCTTCGTGGGCAAGCCCGCTCCCACAGGTAATCTGCAGGTCTCAAGTACAATGCAGTCTCTGTGGGCGCGGGCTTGCCCGCGAAAGGGCCATAAGCAAAAAAGGCGACCCGAAGGCCGCCTCTGTCAACACTGCTACAGCAGGATCAGAATTCGTGATCCGCAGTATCCGGGTTCAGGTTGGCAATACCCAGCTTGCCAGCCGCCTGCTCGATCGCACCGGTCTGCTTGACCAGTGCGGCGATGGCGTCACGCACGATCTGGTTGCCGGCAGCGTTGTCGGCAGCGATCAGCTGGTCGTAGTGCTCGCCTTTGAGGGCGTGGTCGACCATTACCTGGATCTTGGCTTCGGTGGCTTCCAGGTCGGCCTTGAGGGTGGCGTCGGCGGCCGGGTCGACCTTGGCGACCAGCGACGACAGGCTTGGGCCGGTCAGCTTGGTACCGTCCGGGCGGGTGTACTCGCCCAGGTAGACGTTGCGGATACCCTTGGCGTCGTAGAAGTGCGAGTAGTGGGTGTTGTCGCTGAAGCAGTCCTGCTCGTCTTCCGGCGAGTTGGCTTCCAGCGAAACCTTCATGCGCTCGCCCGCCAGTTCGCCCAGCGACAGGCTGCCCATGCCGAAGAGCATCTTGCGCAGGCCGTCGTTGACAGGCTCCGCTTCCAGCTTGGCGCGGTAGTTGTCTGCGACGTTCGGCGCCCAGTTGCCGACCATTTCTTCAAGGTCGGTAACCAGCAGCTGTGTAACGGCTTTCAGGTAGGCACGGCGGCGCTCGTTGTGGCCACCGGTGGCGCCCTGGCCTTCCAGGTAGTCGGATGCCGGGCGGTTGCCAGCGCCTGGGCCGGTGCCGTTCAGGTCCTGGCCCCAGAGCAGGAATTCGATGGCGTGATAGCCCGTGGCAACGTTGGCCTCGGAGCCCGCCAGTTCGTTCAGGCTGGCCAGTTTCTCAGGGGTAATGTCCTTGACGTCGACCTTCTCTTCACCCACCTGGATCTCGGTGTTGGCGATGATGTTGGCGCCGGCGGCCGGGTTGCCCAGGGCATGCTCGTAGCTCTTGTCGACATAGTCGATCAGGCCTTCGTCCAGGGGCCAGGCGTTCACCTGGCCTTCCCAGTCGTCGATGATGGTGTTGCCGAAGCGGAAGGCTTCGGACTGCAGGTACGGAACGCGCGCGGCGAACCAGGCTTCCTTGGCGGCCTTCAGGGTTTCGTCGTTGGGCTTGGCCAGGAACGCGTCCACTGCGGTCTGCAGGGTTTTGGCGGTGCTCAGCGAGTCGCTGTACACCGCATGGACCATTTCGGCGTAATGCTTGACCACGGCTTTGCCAGCGGCTTCGTCGACAGCCCCGGGCGCGGCAGCGGTGGTGGCGGCAGCAGCAGGTGCCTGGGCCTGCGGCGCGGCGGCTTTGTCGTCCTTGCCTTCACCGCAGCCGGCGAGAGCGATGGCAATGGCCAGCAGACTGGCGGAGGCCAGAGGCATTCGAATCATTGTTGGTTTTCCTGCGTCGTGTGGTTGGACCAAGGGTGGACCGTGCGCCGTGGCACGCGAAACCGCAACATCATGCGAAAGATTTGCATTTGCTGTAAAGAGGCGGGCGTGCAATTCATGTAAATGGCGGTCACGGCATGTAACCGGGCAGGCGTGCTCAGAACATCGAAACCTGGTTACGCTGCGCCTGCTTCAGGAAACTGGTCAGCTCGCGAGCCGACAGCGGCTTGCTGTAGTGGTAGCCCTGGCCCTCGTGGCAGCCCTGGGCAACGATGTAGGTTTCCTGCTCGGCGGTTTCCACGCCTTCGGCGATCACCTGCATGCCCAGGCTCTTGCCCAGCTGGATGATGGCGCGAACGATGGTGGCGTCGTCATCGTCATCGAGCAGGTCCTGGACGAAGCTCTTGTCGATCTTGATCTTGTCCAGCGGCAGCGATTTCAGGTAACTGAGCGACGAATAGCCGGTGCCAAAGTCGTCGATGGCAATCAGTGCCCCGGAACGGCGCAGGCTCAGCAGATGCTGGGCAGCGGTGCTGATGTCTTCCATCAGGCCGGTTTCGGTGACTTCCAGCTCCAGGCTGCGCGGCGGCAGGCGGTAGGCCTGCAGCAGGTTGTTGACCACCCGTGGCAGCTCGCTGTGGTGCAGTTGTACAGTCGACAGGTTGACCGCCATGCGCAGCTCGCTAAAGCCTTGGTCGTGCCATTCGCGCAGTTGCCGGCAGGCCTGGTCCAGTACCCATTCGCCGATGCTGATGATGCTGCCGTTTTGCTCAGCCAACGGGATGAACTGGTCTGGCGGCACCATGCCCAGCTCCGGGTGCTGCCAGCGCAGCAACGCCTCCACGCCGACCACGCGGTGGTCGCGGTAGCTGATTTGTGGCTGGTAAACCAGGTACAACTGGTTGCGGGGCAGGGCTTCGCGCAGGTCTTTTTCCAGCTCACGGCGGCGGCGCATCTCGCTGTCGACGCTGGCAATGTAAAACTGGTAGCGGTTGCGCGAACGGGCCTTGGCCAGGGTCATGGTCTGTTCGGCTTTTTGCAGCAGTTTCTCGGTGCTGTCGCCGTCTTCGGGGAACAGGGTAATGCCGATGGTGGCGCGCAGGCGGATCTGCTGGTGGTGGTCGAGGTTGAACGGCACTTCCAGGTCGTCGAGGATGCTCTGCGCCAGTTCGGCTGCCTCGTAGGGCTGCTCGATATTAGCTTGCACCAGGGCAAACTGGTCACCGCCCAGTCGCGCCAGGGCCCCCAGCCGGCCACTGTGGGCGCGCAAGCGGTCGGCCAGGGCCAGCAGCAGCTGGTCGCCCACCTGGTAGCTGAATTGCTCGTTGATGCCCTTGAAATCGTCAAGGCCCACGCACAACACCGCCACACGGTGCTGCAGGCGACCACCGTCGACGAGGATCTTGTCCAGTTGCTGCTGCAGTTGCTGGCGGTTGGGCAGGCCGGTGAGGAAATCGTACTGGGCCATGCGTTGCAGGCTGTTTTCGGCCTCGTGGCGTAGGTGGGTGTTGCGCTCGATCGAGGCCAGCAACTGGTTGGCGGTGTTGACCCACAGGCCCAGTTCGTTCTTCTCGTGGCCCTTGAGCAGCGGTATCTGGTGCTGACTGGGGCGGTCGGGGTTGATCTGGGTGAGGTGCTCGATGATCTTGGACAGCGGCTTGGTTAGCAGCCAGTGGTACACCAGGTACAGCACCAGGCCCATGGCCAAGGCCCGCAATACGCCGGAAATGAAGATGATTACCGCATTGATCAGGAAGTCTTCGCCGTAGGACGACGTGTCGAGGGTGATGCTGAGGTCGCCGTAGTATTCGCTGTAAGGGCCTCGGCCGACCAGTTGTGTGGTGTAGGTGCGTTCCTGGCCGAGGATAAGGTCGGTCAGCCAGCGCATGGGCATGTCCTGCAGCGGGCGCGACTTTTCGGCCAGCATGGTTTCGTTGGGGTGCCCGATGGAGGCCATGCGCACCGATTCGTCCTGGAACAGGCCTTCCATCACCTGCATGCCCATTTCGCGGTCGAGGCTGTACACCGCCTGGGTGGACGGGTCGCGGAACATGTCGAGGATGCGCTGGGCATCGTTGTTAACGGCCTGGCGGGTCTTGTAGGTGTCGTAGACGATTTGCGCACAGCTGAGCACCACGCCGACTGCCAGCGCCGACAGCAGCACGACCCTGAGCAACTTGACCGACAAGCTGTTCCGCAATTCCAGCTTCAATGGGGTTTCCTTAATCCATGCGCATGGCATCATTTTGCCATCAACGATGACGATACACTATCGGCCGATCATGAGCAGTGTATCGGTTGCCTGACCCCGCAACTTGAATGCGTTGTGTCAATCTTCCAGAGATTTGATGTTAGCGCGCTATGCGGGCTGAGCAAGCAAAACCGTGTCGCCCTGCGCGCGCGCGGGAGGCCGGCACTGGCATAAAAAAACCCGGCACAGGGCCGGGTCTTCATGTTCAGGGCTGAATGACTCAGGCCTTGAAGGTCTTGCCTTCGAACTGTTCGGCAACGAAGGCCCAGTTGACCAGGTTCCAGAACGCCTCGACGTACTTCGGACGCAGGTTGCGGTAGTCGATGTAGTAGGCGTGTTCCCAGACGTCGCAGGTCAGCAGCGGGGTGTCGCCGCTGGTCAGCGGGCAACCGGCGCCGATGGTGCTGGCCAGGGCCAGGGAACCGTCAGCTTTCTTCACCAGCCAGCCCCAGCCGGAACCGAAGGTGCCAACCGAAGTCTTGGTGAACTCCTCCTTGAACTTGTCGAAGGAACCGAAAGCGGCGTTGATGGCGTCAGCCAGGGCACCGGTCGGTTGGCCACCAGCGTTTGGCGCCAGGCAGTTCCAGTAGAAGGTGTGGTTCCAGACCTGAGCGGCGTTGTTGAAGATGCCGCCCGAAGAGGTCTTGACGATCTCTTCCAGGGTCTTGCCTTCGAATTCAGTGCCTGGGACCAGGTTGTTCAGGTTCACGACATAGGTGTTGTGGTGCTTGTCGTGGTGAAACTCCAGGGTTTCCTTGGAGATGTGCGGCTGCAGGGCATCGTGGGCGTACGGCAGCGGCGGCAATTCAAAAGCCATGGTGGATCTCCTGATTCAGGTCTAGTTCGCGGTTTGCGCAGGGCCGATCACGGGCGGCCCTATGTACGTCGGCGAGTTTGTACTCTTTGCGACGCAAGGGCCCGATCATAGCACCAGCCCCGGCGCATAACCACGCAACAAACATAGGGAATAGAGGTTCCAGAGCGGCTTGGCGGACGCCGACCAATGGTGGTCGCTTTCAGGCGGTACGCGTTACGCCGGTCCTTGCAGGCCTGACATCAGTTGAAGATCAACTGCGCCGCCACCGCGAACATCATCACCGCCACCATGAGGTCGAGCATGCGCCAGGTTGCCGGCCGTGCCAGCCACGGTGCCAGCCAGGCCGCGCCGATGGCCAGGGTGGAGAACCACAGCAGCGAAGCACTGGCCGCGCCCGCCACGTAGGCACCGGGGGCGGTCTGCTGGGCGCCCAGCGAGCCAATCAGCAATACCGTGTCGAGGTACACGTGCGGGTTCAGCAGCGTCACTGCCAGGGCGCTGAGCAGCACTGCGCGGCGTGAGCGCATGCCTTGGCCTTCCTGGTGCTGCAGGCTCTGTTTGGAGCAGGCGCTGCGCAGTGCCTTGGCGCCGTACCAGATCAGGAACACCGCACCGCCCCAGCGCGCGACCGCCAGCAAGGTCGGGTTGTGCGCCAGTACCGTGGCCAGGCCAAACACACCGGCAGCCACCAGAATGGCGTCACAGACGATGCATAGCGCCGCCACGGGCAAGTGATGTTCCCGGCGCAGGCTCTGGGCGAGGACGAAGGCGTTCTGTGCGCCGATGGCCATGATCAGCCCGAAGGCCACCAGCATGCCGTTGAGATAGCTTTGCCACATGATGGGGCTCTCCAGAAAGGTCGTAGAAGATGCTGGCTATTGTGATGACCGGCCCTGTATAAGAAAAACAAATAAAGCTGATAAGGCATTAGAGAAATCGATGTTTGACTACAAGCTGCTGGCCGCCCTCGCGGCGGTGATCGAACAGGGTGGTTTCGAGCGTGCGGCGCAAGTGCTGGGCTTGTCGCAGTCGGCCATTTCCCAGCGCATCAAGCTGCTGGAGGCGCGGGTCGGCCAGCCTGTGCTGGTGCGTGCCACGCCGCCTGGCCCGACCGAGGTAGGCCGCCAGTTGCTCAACCATGTTCAGCAGGTGCGCCTGCTTGAACGTGACTTGCAGCGCCAAGTGCCGGCGCTGGACGAAGAGGGTATGCCGGAGCGCCTGCGCATCGCCCTCAACGCCGACAGCCTGGCCACTTGGTGGGCCGGCGCGGTGGGGGATTTCTGCGCACAGCAGAACGTTTTGACCGACTTGGTGGTAGAAGACCAGGAAGTGGGCCTCAAACGTATGCGTGCCGGCGAAGTGGCGGCCTGCCTGTGTGGCAGTGAGCGCCCGGTAGCGGGGGCACGCAGCCAGCCACTGGGCGCCATGCGCTACCGGGCACTGGCTAGCCCCGGGTTCATGGCGCGGCATTTTCCCCAGGGTTTTGTCGCCAGCCGCCTGGCCCGTACCCCGGCGATCGTGTATGGCCCGGACGACTTCCTGCAGCATCGCTACCTGGCATCGCTGGGTATCGAGGACGGTTTTCTGCATCACCTGTGCCCGTCCTCCGAAGGCTTCCTGCGTATGACCGAGGCCGGCCTGGGCTGGGGACTGGTGCCCGAACTGCAGGCCCGGGAGCAACTGGCCAGCGGGCAGTTGGTGGAAATCTGTCGCGATACCCCTATCGATGTGCCGCTGTACTGGCATCATTGGCGCAATGGCGGGCAATTGCTCGCGCAACTGACCGATCACCTGCGGTACACCGCACGGCAATGGCTGGTGCCCTTGTAGCCACGGCTGGCGTCAGTTGCATCTGAAATCTGGCAAGACGGAGTCTTACATGCGAATTCTGGTCACCGGCGCGAGCGGCTTCATCGGCGGGCGCTTTGCGCGCTTTGCCCTGGAGCAGGGCCTGGACGTGCGGGTCAGCGGCCGCCGCGCCGAAGGGGTCGAGCACCTGGTCAAGCGCGGCGCCCAGTTCATCCCTGGCGACCTGGGCGATGCCGAGCTGGCCCGTCGCCTGTGCCAGGGCGTCGAGGCCGTGGTGCACTGCGCGGGCGCGGTGGGCAGCTGGGGGCGGTACCAGGACTTCTACCAAGGTAACGTGGTGGTAACCGAGAACGTGGTCGAGGGCTGCCTGAAGGAGCATGTACGGCGCCTGGTGCACCTGTCGTCGCCGTCGATCTATTTCAATGGCCGTTCGCGCCTGGATGTCCGTGAAGACCAGGTACCGCGCCGCTTCCACGACCACTACGGGCAAACCAAGCACCTGGCCGAGCAGAAAGTATTCGGCGCGCAGGAGTTTGGCCTGGAAGTGCTGGCGCTGCGCCCGCGCTTCGTCACGGGCGCCGGCGATGCCAGCATTTTCCCGAAGCTGATGCAGATGCAACGCAAAGGCCGCGTGGCAATCATCGGCAATGGCCTGAACAAAGTTGACTTCACCAGTGTGCACAACCTTAACGGGGCGCTGCTCAGCGCCTTGTTCGCCGACGATAGGGCGCTGGGCCAGGCCTATAACATCAGCAACGGCCAGCCGCTGCCGCTGTGGGATGTGGTCAACTACGTGATGCGCCAGATGCAGCTGCCGCAGGTTACCCGCTACCGTTCCTACGGCCTGGCCTACAGCCTGGCCGCGCTGAACGAGGCGGCCTGCATGCTGTGGCCAGGGCGTCCGCAACCGACCTTGTCGCGCCTGGGGATGCAGGTGATGAGCCGCGATTTCACCCTGGATATCAGCCGCGCCCGGCAGTATCTGGACTACCAGCCCAAGGTCAGCCTGTGGACAGCGCTGGATGAATTCTGTGGCTGGTGGAAGCACCTGCCGCCGGGGCAGTGAAGCCGCAGGGCTGACAATGGTCATCAATGCGCCGCGCTGGCGGTTTATACTCGTGCCTCTTTGCGACTACCGCGGTTGAATGTATCCATGCGTAACCATGCTCACGATGACTACGATGACGTGCCTACCTTGCGGGCGGGCACCGTTGATGATGACGAACTGATGCCGGCGCACGTAGTGCGCAGCCGCCAGAAGGCCGCGCGCGGGCCAAGCACGGCGCCGTTGTGGGCGTTGCTCGGTGCATCGTTCATCGCCTTGGCAGGCCTGGGTTGGTGGAGCTTCCAGCAGATCTCGTTGATGGAGCAGCAACTGGTGGCAACCCAGGAAAGTTTTGCCCGCATCAGTGAAGAAGCGGCAGGGCGTCTGCAGGCGATCAGCGGCAAGGTGGATGCCAGTGAGTCTGGCGCTACCACCAGCAGCGAGGCATTGAAGCTTCAACTGCGCCAGTTGCAGAAAGGTGTGGCCGGGCAGACCGGTGACCTGGGCAAGCGCCTGGAGCAGGTGCTGGCTGATACCCGTGAGCAGCAGAAGGCTGTGACCGAGCTGCAAAGCCAGTTGCAGGCGCAGTTGAAGCTGGTGAATGGCGAACTGGCCGCGCTGCGTTCGGGCCAGGTGGATGGGGGCAAGCTGGATGCCCAGTTCAAGGGGTTGAATGAGCAGGTTGCCGCGCTGAAGGCCGCGCAGGTGGATGGCGGCAAGCTGGACGGGCAGCTCAAGAGCCTGGGCAGCGATATCGCGGCGCTGAAGAAGCAGGGAAACCCGAGCGCTGCCATTCAAGGCCTGGAGCAGGACATGCTGGTGCTCAAGAGCCAGATCGACAACCGCCCGGCTGCGGCGGCGCCCGGTGGTGCTTCGGTGCAGGAGTTCGATGCTTTCCGGGCACAGATGACGCGGAACCTGAATACCTTGCAGAGCCAGATTCAGAACCTGCAACAGCAGATCAACACCCGGCAGTGACAATTCATGGGAGGGCTTTGCCCTCCTATCGCGACACAAGGCCGCAAAGCGGCCCCGGCAATCTCGATTACAACCGCGGATAATCGATGTACCCCACCGGCCCCCTGCCATAAAAGGTCTCGGGTCGCGCTTCGTTCAGTGGCGCATCCACCGCCAGCCGCGCCGGCAGGTCGGGGTTGGCGATGAACGGCACGCCAAACGCTACAGCATCGGCCTTGCCGCTGGCCAGCGCCGCATTGGCACTGGCTTTGTCAAACCGCTCGTTGACGATGTACGGGCCGCCAAACGCTTCCTTGATCCGCGGGCCAATGCTGTCATCGGCTTCCTTCTCCCGCGAGCAGATAAAGGCAATGCCACGCTTGCCCAGTTCACGGGCCACGTAGGTAAAGGTTTCGACGCGGTCGGCATCGCCCATGTCGTGTGCATCGGCGCGCGGTGCCAGGTGCACGCCCACGCGGTTCGCGCCCCACACCTCGATGGCCGCATCGGTCACTTCCAGCAGCAGGCGCGCACGGTTTTCCAGCGAGCCGCCGTAGCGGTCTGTGCGCTGGTTGGTGCTGCTTTGCAGGAACTGATCGAGCAGGTAACCGTTGGCGCCGTGGATTTCTACACCATCAAAGCCAGCCGCCTTGGCATTCTCGGCACCGCTGCGGTAGGCCTCGACGATGTCGATGATTTCTTCGGTTTCCAGCGCGCGTGGGGTGGGGTAGTCACTCAACGGGCGCACCAGGCTTACATGCCCCTTGGGCTGGATCGCGCTGGGGGCCACCGGCAGCTCGCCGTTCAGGTAGCTGGGGTGGGAGATACGGCCAACGTGCCACAGTTGCAGGAAGATGCGTCCGCCTGCGGCATGCACAGCCTTGGTGACGTTGTTCCAGCCACGTACCTGCTCATCGTTCCAGATACCGGGGGTATCCGGGTAGCCGACCCCCATGGCACTGACCGACGTCGCTTCGCTGAGGATCAGCCCGGCGCTGGCGCGCTGCACGTAGTATTCGGCCATCAGCGCATTGGGTACGCGGCCTTCGTCGGCACGGCAGCGGGTGAGTGGGGCCATGATGATGCGGTTGGGCAGTTGCAGGTCGCCCAGGGTGATCGGATCGAAAAGCGTGGTCATAGCGGTTACCTGCTTTGTCAAAGTGTTTGGCGCAGTTGTTCGAGGAACGCCTCGATGGTGGCTTCGTCGCGTTTGAAGAAGTGCCATTGGCCGATCTTCTGGCTGCGGATCAGCCCGGCGCGCTGCAAGGTGGCCAGGTGGGCAGAGACGGTCGACTGCGACAGGCCGCAGCGTTGGTCGATCTGCCCGGCACACACACCGTTCTCGGTGCTGTGGTACTGGTCGGGGAACTGCGTTGCCGGGTCTTTCAGCCAGCTGAGGATTTCTCGCCTGACCGGGTGGGCCAGCGCTTTTATTATTTCGTCGAGATCGAGAGGCATGGGGTGAGGCTCGTTGTAGCGGTATATCGCGATGGAACGAAATGTAAATCGTCAGTTACCGATATACAAATATGAAGAGGTTCTGAGCTGAGCACGAATCGCTATATCGCGTTATAACGATATAGGAGCGAGCGGTGCTAGACTGCGCGCATGAACTACCTTGCGCACCTGCACCTGGGCGGCCCGGCGCCGCAACAACTGCTTGGCAGCCTGTATGGCGACTTTGTCAAAGGTTCGCTGGAAGGGCGCTTTCCGCCTGCCCTGGAGGCGGCCATACGGTTGCACCGGCATATCGACAGCTACACCGACCAGCACCCGTTGGTGCTGGCGGCACTGGCGCGCTTTCCGCGCGAGCGGCGGCGCTTCGCTGGCATTGTCCTGGACGTGTTTTTTGATCATTGCCTGGCGCGGCATTGGCAGGACTATGCCGAGCAGCCGCTGGCGCAGTTCACCGGGGATTTTTATCGGGTGTTGTTGGCGGAGCCCGAGCTGCCGGGGCGGCTGGGGCGGATTGCGCCGTTCATGGCAGCGGATGACTGGCTGGGGGCGTATGGCGAGTTTGCCACGCTGGAGCAAGTGTTCAACGGTATTGCCCGCAGACTGTCCCGGCCGGAGGGGATGGCCGGTGTGATGGGGGAGCTGGAGCGGTTGTATGAGCCGCTGCTGGCGGACTTCCGGGAGTTTTACCCGCAGTTGCAGGCGTTTGCGGCGGCGGGTCGGATGTCTGGCAGTTAGTTTTGTATTGGTAGTGCCGGCCTCTTCGCGGGTTTACCCGCGAAAGGGCCAGCACTGGCAGTGCAAATCCTCAGGCAGCCCGCGCTTGCCGCCTTGGCACTGCTTCCACTTCCTCAACTCCGAACAACGCCAGCTGAATCGCCTGTTGCGCCTGCAACGCCAGTACCGCCCGCTCTTTACCCACACTGCCAATCGGCTGCAGCAGGTGAATGCAAACCTCCCCCCGCGGCTGGGCGAACAGGCGCATCAGGTGCGACACCAAATCATCATTGCCAATGAACGGTGCAATCGGGTCGATCTGGCCATCGCGCAAGTACTGAATTGCCACCGGCTGCACCGCCACACCCCGGTCGATGGCACCTGCCAGCAGCCGGCCATGGAAGGTGCGCAAGGTGCGACCGCTGGTGGTGGTGCCTTCGGGGAAGATCAGCAGCGGCCGGGCCAGGCCCAGTTGCCCGGCGATCTGCTCGCGCAGGCGCTGGCTGTCGCCACCGCCACGTCGAATGAACAGCGTTCCGGCTTTTTCCGCCAGCCAGCCGGCTACTGGCCAGTGACGCACCTCGGCCTTGGACAGGAACGACAGTGGCAGCAGCATGCCCAGCAAGGGGATGTCGGTCCAGGAAACATGGTTACTCAACCACAGCATCGGCCGCTGCGGCAGTTCGCCCACCACACGCACGTCGAAGGGCAGGGCGGCGACCAGGCGCTTCATGAACAGGCAGGTCCAGCGCTGGCGGCGTTCGATGGGGGCCTTGTAGCCCAGGCGTTCGCCAAGGGCGATCAGGCTCGCCATCAGCATGCCCAGCAACAGTACCAACAGCAGTCGAGCCAGGCGGGTCATTACCCGCAGCTTCGGCATCAGACGGCCGCCTTGAAGTGGCGCGCGTAGCGCGGGCACAGTTCGTCGCGCTTGAGCAGGATGAACACGTCAGCCACCTGGAAGTCTTCGTCCCAGCACGGCTCGCCGCAAATTTTTGCGCCCAGGCGCATGTAGGCCTTGAGCAACGGTGGCATTTCGGCGATGACGTTATTCGGAAGGGCCAGGTTCGGCAGCGGGTTCTTCGGCTCGGCGCGCAGGTGCTCGGTGCACAGGTAGCGGTCACGCAGGCGCTGCATCACGGCATGGGCTTGCACGCCGCCGTCTTGCATGGGGATGCTGGCACAGCCCATCAGGTAGCTGTAGCGGCCTTCATTGAGCACTTCGGCCAGTTCGCCCCACAGCACGGCGATGGTGCCGCCGTTGCGGTAGTCGGGGGCGACGCAGGTACGACCCAGTTCGAGGATGGGCCCTTGCAGCTGCAACAGACCGTGCAGGCTGAACTCTTCTTCGCTGTAGAAGCGGCCCAGGCTGCTGGCGGCCTGGTGGTCGAGCAGACGGGTTGTGGCGACCAGCTCGCCGGTGCAAAGGTCGCGAACACCAATGTGGCGGCAATGCACGTCGTAGTCGTCCATGTCCAGACCTTGCTCGGCGCCCTTGAGCTTGGCCTTGAATTCTGCGCTGAACACTTTGTAGCGCAGGGCCTGGGCCTCTTGCAGCGCCGTGGCGCCAACCAGGCGTTCGGCTTGCAGACGGCGTTCAGTGCTGTTGTCGCCAGAGAGAGCGATCCGAGTCATTGCGAGTCTCCATAAGCCAGCCATGAAGGGTTGCGGCCGGTCGGCTTTGTTGTGCAAAGTCAGCCTAGGTAGACGCGGTGTCACCCCTGTGAATCTTTGGTGATGCTTGCGTGACACCCCTAGAACCTTGACCAGAAAGCCCCAGCAAGGAGCCGTCACATGGCCTGGTTGCAACGACTGAACGACCCGCTTCGCCAAGCGCTGGCGGGCACCCTTGGCGAAACCTACGCCGCGCTGCTTGAGCGCCTCGGCCCGGTTGCCCCTTTTGAACTGGCGGTGTTGGGCGGGCGTGCGATGGCCACGCCGGGCCTGGCGTTCCTGGTGGGTTACCAGGCTGCCTTGCGTGTGCTGTGGCCCAGTGCCCCGCCAAGCCTCGGTGCCCTGTGCGCCACCGAGCGGCGCAGCGTGCGGCCAGCGGACATGCATACGCGGCTCGACCACTTGCGGCTCACGGGCAGCAAGGATTTCGTCACGGCCGGGCTGGATGCCGAGTGGCTACTGGTGGCCGCGCGTAGCGAGGCGGCTGGTGCGGCGCCACAGTTGAACCTGGCGGTGGTCTATCCCGGGGAGCCTGGGGTAACGCTCGAACCGCTACCAACCCTGCCGTTGATGCCGGAAGTGGGCCATGGCCGGCTGGTGCTGGAGCAGGCCGCGTGCGAGTTGCTGGCCGGTGACGGTTGGGATGCCTATGTGAAACCGTTCCGCTCGCTGGAAGACTTGTATGTGCTGGCGGCGTTGACGGCCTGGTTATATGGCGTCGGACAGGCGTGCGCCTGGCCGCAGGGGTTGCGGCTGCAATTGCTTGGATTGCTGGCCGGGTGTGCCGAGGGCAGCCGGCAGTGTGCCGACAGTGTGGGGTGCCATTTGCTGCTGGGTGGGTTGTTTGCGCAGTTCCAGGCGTTGCGGGGGGCGATTGATGCGGCCTTGGCAGCGGGGCCGGCGCATTGGGCGCAGATCTGGCAGCGGGACCAAGGGGTGATGGCGCTGGCGGCGGCGGCCCGGGAGAAGCGGCTGAACAAAGCCTGGGCTGCTGCGGGATTGTCATGAATGCCTGCTAGTTTTTCATGATTTTCTGAATCTGGGGCCGCAAAGCGGCCCCAATCAAGGCGATCACAATGAAGGTACTGTTGGTCATCATTGCGATGGTTTCGGGCAGCGCCTGGGCTGAAAACTGGCCTGATCCGCAATGGCAGACCGACCCTGACACCCTCAACTGGCAAGCCGTCGACACTTACGCCTTCCCCACCCGTACCCCAGACCGCAGCGGCATCCGCACCGACGCCCTGCTGATCATCCGCGATGGCCGCATCCTCCACGAACGCTACGCCGCCCCCACCACTGCCGCCACCGCACACCTGACCTGGTCGGTCAGCAAAAGCGTACTCGCCACGCTGATGGGCGTGGCCCAAGGAGAGGGACGCTTCCAGTTGCAAGATCCGGTCGCGCGTTTCTATCCCGCCATGCGCACCCACCCGGGCGTGCGCATGACCGACCTGCTGCACTGGGCCAGTGGCCTGGACTGGCAGGAAGGCTACGAATACGCCCCGCTCAAGTCCTCGGTGGTGGCCATGCTGTATACCCGTGGCCACGAAGACATGGCCGCCTACACGGCAGCCCGAGGTACGACGGCCAGCCCTGGCCAGCGGTTCCTCTATTCCAGTGGCGACAGCAACCTGCTGGCCGCCGCACTGCGCGGCATGCTCGATGCCGGGCAGTACGCCGATTACCCCTGGTACGCATTATTCACCCCGCTGGGTATCGACAGCGCGGTGTGGGAACGTGACCAGGCGGGCACCTATGTGGGCTCTTCCTACCTCTACCTCAGCGCCCGTGACCTGGCCCGTATCGGCTTGCTGATGCAACGCGAGGGGCGGTGGCAAGGCCGGCAACTGTTGCCCAAGGCCTGGGTGGCCTTCAACCGTACGCCGTTTGCCCATGCCGAACCTGTCCCCGCAGAGGCCAACCCAGGCGGCCACTGGTGGCTCAACCAGCCGCTGGCCGGCGCTACACGGCCTTGGCCAAATGCACCCGCAGACACCTTCGCCGCCCTGGGCCATTGGGGCCAGGCGCTGTACATCTTGCCCAGGCAAAAGCTGGTGATCGTGCGCTATGCCGATGACCGGGACGGCGCTTACCAGCATGACGAACTGCTCAAGCGAGTGCTGGCGGCACTGGCCGGGGAGGGGGCATGAAACGCGTACTGCTGCTGGTGCTGTCGGGGCTGGTGTTCTGGGCCTGGTACGAGCGTCAGGCCCTGGCAGACTTCCCTGGCATTCTCTCGGCCTACTCGGCCAAGGAATACTGCTCGTGCCGCTTCGTCATGAGCTTCGAGCAGGCGTATTGCCAAGGCTATGTAAAACAGTGGCTGCCACTGAGCCTGCTTGAGGAAAACACCTCGCAGCGACACATCACTGCCGAGGGCCTGGGGCGGCGCAACCAGGCTGCCTGGCTGGGCCCGCGCGAGGGCTGCCGCTTGCTGCCATGAAGGCGGGCGGGTAAGGTTGGCGGCCTGGTTTCACGAGATCTGTCATGTTCAAGCTGCCCCGTCTTTTGCCTGCCCTGCTGCTGGCTTTGTGCCTGCCCGCCCACGCCAATTGGCACCTCGATGGCGAATCGTCGCGCCTGTCGTTCATTACCGGCAAGAACGGTGACACGGCCGAGGTGCATCGCTTTCTGGTGCTGCATGGCAAGGTCGACCGCAAGGGGGCGGCCGGCTTGAGTATCGAGATGGATTCGGTCAGCAGCGGCATCCCGCTGCGTGACGAGCGTATGCGTGACGACCTGTTCGAGGTCGAGCGTTTTGCCGAAGCCAAGGTGCAGGCGCAACTGGACCTGCGGCCAATCAACGACCTGGCCAACGGTGCCCAGATCGAACTGCGTCTGCCGCTTACCGTTATCCTGCATGGCCAGTCGCACAGCTACAACGCCCTGCTTCTGGCCACGCGTCTGGATGAGCGACGCTTTCAGGTGGTAACCCTCGAACCTCTGGTGCTACGTGCCGAGGATTTCGGCCTGCTGCCTGGGCTGCAAACCCTGCGCAAGCTCGCCGGGCTCAAGTCCATCAACCCGTCGGTGCCGGTTAGCGCGGTGCTGATCTTCACCGCCCGCTGACATGCCGGGGCCGGTCTTCCCCTGGCGGGATGGCAACCAGTTCGAACTGCTGATCGACGGCCCCGAGTTCTTTCCGCGCATGCTCACGGCGATCGTGCGTGCTGAGTTCCAGGTCGATCTGGAGTTGTATCTGGTCGAGGCTGGCGCGTGTGCCGAAGCCGTGGTCGAGGCGTTGGAACAGGCCGCCCGGCGCGGTGTACGGGTGCGCTGCCTGTTCGATGACTATGGCTCGCTGGCGTTCAACAGCGCCTTGCGCCAGCGCCTGCTGGAGGCCGGCGTGTACCTGCGTTGGTACAACCGCCTGCGCTGGAAGCGCGGCCTGCGCAACCTTTACCGCGACCACCGCAAACTGCTGCTGGTGGATGAACGCTGGGCAGTGGTGGGCGGCACGGGTGTTACCGACGAGTTCTGGACGCCGGGCGATGCGACCAGCGAATGGCATGAGGTGATGGTGCAGATTCAGGGGCCGGTGGTTACCGACTGGCAACTGCTGTTTGACCGCCAGTGGTCCGCCAACAACCGCCGCACCGCCTGGCGCCCTGCCGAAGGCTTTGGCCTGCCGCGCCTGCCTAAACTGCCTGCGCAAGGGCAAGGCATGGGGCGGGTGGCCTATGCCGACGCCCGCCAGCACCAGGACATCCTGCATTCGTTGGTGCGGGCGCTGAACAGTGGCAAGCAGCGGGTATGGCTGGCCACACCGTATTTTCTGCCGACCTGGAGCGTGCGCCGTTCGTTACGCCGTGCTGCCAGCAAAGGGCTTGATGTGCGCCTGTTGCTGACCGGCCCTCGTACCGACCACCCGTCGGTACGCTACGCCGGGCACCGCTACTACCCACGGCTGCTGCGTGCCGGGGTGCGGATTTTCGAATACCAGCCGTGCTTCCTGCACCTGAAGATGGCCGTGGTAGATGACTGGGTCAGCGTTGGTTCGTGCAACTTCGACCACTGGAACCTGCGCTTCAACCTCGAAGCCAACATTGAGGCGCTGGACCCGCCACTGACGGCGGCTGTGGTGGCCAGCTTCGAGCGTGACTTTGCCTTGAGCGAGGAAGTCGACCTCGACCACTGGCATGCCCGGCCGCTGTGGCGCAGGGTGAAGCAGCGGATCTGGGGATGGATCGACCGGCTGGTGGTCAACCTGCTCGACCGCCGTGACTGACAGGGGCTATCGTGCAGTATCTGTTAACCGAAGGAGTGGGTGCGATGACGGCGAAGAAGATCCTGATGCTGGTGGGCGATTACGTCGAGGATTACGAGGCGATGGTGCCGTTCCAGGCCTTGAGCATGGTCGGCCACACGGTGCACGCGGTGTGCCCGGAAAAACTGGCGGGGCAGACGGTACGCACCGCCATTCATGATTTTGAGGGTGAGCAGACCTACAGCGAAAAGCCGGGGCACAACTTTGCCCTGAATTATGACTTCGTGCGGGTGCGGGCCGAGAGTTACGACGCGCTGCTGATCCCGGGTGGCCGTGCGCCGGAGTACCTGCGCCTGGATGAAAAGGTGCTGGAGCTGGTGCGGGCATTTGACCAGGCAGGCAAGCCGATTGCTGCCGTGTGCCACGGTGCCCAGCTACTGGCGGCGGCGGGTGTGCTGGAAGGGCGCGAATGCAGCGCGTACCCGGCATGTGCGCCGGAAGTGCGGTTGGCGGGTGGGACATTCATTGATATTGCGGTGGACCAGGCACATGTGGACGGCAACCTGGTCACGGCCCCTGCATGGCCAGCGCATCCGGCGTGGCTGGCGGCATTCCTGAAAGTGCTGGGTACCCGTATCGCCTGACAGGGCCTCTTCGCGGGCAAGCCCGCGAAGAGGCCGGTACAGGCTTAGGCAACCTGCTCAACCCAGTCATTGAGGTTGTAGTAGTTGGTCACCCGGGCAATCTTGCCGCAGTGGATATAGAAGAAAGCCCCCGCCGACAGCACATAGGTCTGCCCGTTGGCCGCTGGCAGTCCTTCGTCATCGGCCAGGTATTCACCGTGTACTGTGAACTCTGCCGCCGCACGGCTGCCATCGCCGTTCTGCATCACCACGATGTCGGCCAGGCGCTCGCGGTAGCAGCGGTTCATCTTGTCCATGAACGCGGCAAACCGCGCCTTGCCCATCTCCCGCTCGCCCTGGTTGATGTCGTGGATCACGTCCTCGCTCAGTAGCGCCAGAACCCCTTGCATGTCACCGGCGTTGAAGGCGGCGTAGTAAGCATTTACCAGTTCGGTAGCGGTCATGGAACAATACCTGTCGTGTCGGGAAAAGGCCGGTCGTTGCCCCGGATGATAGGGTTTCCCCTCAAGCCCGGCTTAGCCGAGCGCGTCATCCACATCGACAAAACGACCGCCAAGCATGGAAATACGCCTGTTGCACGGCGCCGCTATCGCGCCTTACATCGATGACCTCGCTCGCCTGCGCCTTAGCGTGTTTCGCGAGTTCCCTTACCTTTACGACGGCACTCCTGAATACGAGGCCGACTACCTCGCTACCTATACCCGCTCCGGGCGCAGCCTGGTGGTGCTGGCGCTGGACGACGGCCAGGTGGTCGGCGCCTCCACCGGCCTGCCACTGGTGGATGTCGCCCCCGAATTCCAGCAGCCTTTCCTGGCCCAAGGGCGTGACCCGGCCAGCGTGTACTACTTCGGTGGGTCGCTGGTACTGCCGGAATACCGGGGTCAGGGCTTGGGGGTGCGCTTCTTCATCGAACGTGAATCTTACGCGCACAAGCTGGCCGAATTTGATTACTGCGCATTCTGTGCGGTCGAGCGGCCAGGCGTGCACCCGAGGCGGCCAGCAGACTACAAACCCTTGCACGGCTTCTGGCGTAACCGGGGTTTTCTGCACGACCCATCGTTGCGCACAAGCTTTGCCTGGCGAGACCTGGATGAGACGGAATGCACCGACAAACTGATGTCCTACTGGCTGAAGGAACTGCCAATATGAAGAGAGGGGTAGCAAGGGCAGGTACTTACCTGCAGGGATTGGCCGGAGCCGTTTGGTAGCTTCCGGTAAAAGCTGCAGTGCGCTCTTCGCTGTTTTATCGCGAAAAACGCACCGCATTTACATCAGGCTTACTTCACTTCGACTGCCAGGCTCTCGGCAATCTTGCTCTGCCACAGGGCAGGGCCTGTGATGTGTACCGACTCACCGTTGCTGTCTACGGCAACGGTCACCGGCATGTCCTTGACTTCGAACTCGTAGATCGCTTCCATGCCCAGCTCGGCGAAGGCCAGGACCTTCGACTTGCGGATGGCCTGGGCCACCAGGTAGGCAGCGCCACCCACGGCCATCAGGTAGACGGCTTTGTTGTCCTTGATCGCTTCGATGGCGGTCGGGCCACGCTCGGACTTGCCGATCATGCCCAGCAGGCCGGTTTGCTCAAGGATCTGGCGGGTGAACTTGTCCATGCGGGTGGCGGTGGTCGGGCCGGCTGGGCCAACCACTTCGTCACCGACCGGGTCGACCGGGCCTACGTAGTAAATGAAGCGGCCTTTCAGGTCGACCGGCAGCTCTTCGCCACGGTTGAGCATCTCGACCATGCGCTTGTGCGCAGCATCGCGGCCGGTCAGCATCTTGCCGTTGAGCAGGATGGTCTCGCCCGGCTTCCAGCTGGCGACTTCTTCCGGGGTGATGTCGTCGAGGTTGACGCGACGGGCGCTCGGGCCGGCTTCCCAGACGATTTCCGGGTAGGCGTCCAGCGACGGTGCTTCCAGCTCGGCCGGGCCGGAGCCATCGAGCACGAAATGGGCGTGGCGGGTAGCGGCGCAGTTGGGGATCATGCACACCGGCAGCGACGCGGCGTGGGTCGGGTAGTCCATGATCTTGACGTCGAGCACGGTGGTCAGGCCACCCAGGCCCTGGGCGCCGATGCCCAGCTGGTTGACCTTCTCGAACAGCTCCAGACGGATTTCTTCCAGGCGGTTCTGCGGGCCACGGGCTTTGAGCTCATGGATGTCAATGGACTCCATCAACACTTCCTTGGCCATGACGGCGGCTTTCTCGGCGGTACCGCCGATGCCGATGCCGAGCATGCCAGGCGGGCACCAGCCAGCGCCCATGGTCGGGACGGTCTTCAGTACCCAGTCGACGATCGAGTCGGATGGGTTGAGCATGGCCATCTTCGACTTGTTCTCCGAGCCGCCGCCTTTGGCTGCGACATCGACCTCGACCTTGTCGCCGGGGACGATGGAGTAGTGGATCACTGCCGGGGTGTTGTCCTTGGTGTTCTTGCGGGCACCGGCCGGGTCGGCCAGGATCGAAGCGCGCAGGACGTTTTCCGGCAGGTTGTAGGCGCGACGCACACCTTCGTTGATCATGTCGTCGACGCTCAGGGTGGCGCCGTCCCAGCGCACGTCCATGCCCACGCGCACGAACACGGTGACGATACCGGTGTCCTGGCAGATCGGGCGGTGGCCGGTGGCGCACATGCGCGAGTTGATCAGGATCTGGGCGATGGAATCGCGCGCAGCGGGCGACTCTTCACGCAGGTAGGCCTCGTGCATGGCCTGGATGAAATCGACGGGGTGGTAGTACGAAATGAATTGCAGGGCGTCGGCGACGCTCTGAATCAGGTCGTCTTGCTTGATCACGGTCATGCAGCGCGCTCCTCTTAAAGACGGGAACATTCATTACGGCGCTCGACGGTGCCGACCAGCGTGTCGAAGCGCCTTGCAAGGCGCCGGCAGGTCAGGCCGACGGAAAAAGGCGCGGCAGTATAGCGCGCATCCGTGCCGGGCACACCTGCGGTGGGTCTGGACCATGGTCGGCAGTGGTTGGGCATCCTTTTTGCTGCCGTTGCGCGCTTGGCTTACAGTGGACTGTGATTTGTGGAGAACGACCAACCATGCCCGAACTTTGCGTGGGCGAGCGCCGCTGGGCGGTGCCAACCGGCAGCAACCTGCTCGATGCCTTGAACGATGCCGGGCTCAACGTGCCTTACAGCTGCCGCGCCGGCAGTTGCCATGCCTGCCTGGTGCATTGCCTGGCCGGGCAACCGCTGGATGCCCTGCCCGAGGCCCTGGCGCTGGACAAGCATGCCCTGGGCTGGCGCCTGGCCTGCCAGTGCCGGGTGGTCGAGGACCTGCAAGTGGCGCTGTTCGACCCGCAGCGCGATGGCGTGCCGGCCCATGTCTGTGCGCTGGATTGGTTCGGTGATGTGTTGCGCGTGCGGCTGCGGCCTGAACGGGCGGTGCGTTACCAGGCGGGGCAGCATGCGGTGTTGTGGAATGGTTCGGTAGCGCGGCCGTATTCGCTGGCCAGCCTGCCGGGGGAAGAGGACTTTCTGGAGTTCCACATCGATTGCCGGCGCCCTGGCGCTTTCTGCGACAAGGCCCGTGGTTTGCAGGTGGGTGATGTGCTGCGCCTGGGCGAGTTCAGAGGCGGGGCGTTGCATTACGATCCGGACTGGCAGGACCGGCCTCTATGGCTGCTGGCTGCGGGCACCGGGCTTGCGCCGTTGTGGGGCATCCTGCGCGAGGCGGTGCGGCAGGGTCATCGCGGCGAGATTCGGGTGCTGCATGTGGCGGAGGACAGCGCCGGGCATTATCTGGCTGGGCCGTTGCAGGGAATGGCAGGTGTGACTACCGAGTTGGTGATGGCGGAACATGTGGAGGAAGCGCTGGCCGGGTTGCGGCTGACGTCACGGCAGACGGTGGCGCTGGTGTGTGGGGCACCGGGGAGTGTTGAGCGGTTTGCGCGGCGGCTGTTTATTGCCGGGGTGCCGCGGGGGCAGGTGTTTGCTGATGTGTTTGTCGAGCATGCCTGAGGCATGTGTCGATTGTACCGGCCTCATCGCGACCTTTGGTCGCTCCTACAGAGAACTGCGATCCCCTGTAGTAGCGACCGAAGGTCGCGATGAGGCCGTCAAGCGGACCCCGAGGGCTATCAGCCGACCAGCGGATCACCGACATGCAGAATCTTCATGCCATTGGTGCCACCGATGGTGTGGTAGCTGTCACCCTTGGTCAGGATCACCCAGTCACCTTGCTCCACCAAACCACGCTTGAGCAGTTCGTCGACCGCAGCCTGGCTCACCTTGTCGGCCGGCAGCGAAGCCGGGTCGAAGGCAATCGGGTACACGCCACGGAACATGTTGGCGCGTGCCTGGGTGGCGCGGTGCGGCGACAGGGCGAAGATCGGCACGTGCGAACGCAGGCGCGACATGATCAACGGGGTGTAGCCGCTTTCGGTCAGGGCGATGATCGCCTTCACGCCCGGGAAGTGGTTGGCGGTGTACATGGCCGCCAGGGCGATGCTTTCGTCGCAGCGCTCGAAGGTGGTGTGCAGGCGGTGGCTGGACTTCTGGCTGGTCGGGTGCTTTTCAGCGCCCAGGCAGATGCGGGCCATGGCCTGAACGGCTTCGATCGGGTACGAACCTGCAGCACTTTCAGCCGACAGCATCACCGCGTCGGTATTGTCCAGCACGGCGTTGGCCACGTCGGACACTTCGGCACGGGTCGGCATCGGGTTTTGGATCATCGACTCCATCATCTGGGTCGCCACGATCACCGCTTTGTTGTTGCGGCGGGCGTGCTGGATGATCTTCTTCTGGATGGCGATCAGCTCGGCGTCGCCGATTTCCACGCCCAGGTCGCCACGGGCAACCATCACCGCGTCGGAGGCGGCGATCAGCTTGTCGAGGGTCTCGTCGTCGGCAACTGCTTCGGCGCGTTCGATCTTGGCCACCAGCCAGGCGCTGCCACCGGCTTCGTCACGCAGCTTGCGCGCGTATTCCATGTCGCTGGCGTCACGCGGGAAGGACACGGCCAGGTAGTCCAGGTCCATTTCCGCCGCCAGCTTGATGTCGGCCTTGTCTTTTTCGGTCAGGGCCGGTGCGGTCAGGCCGCCACCTTTGCGGTTGATGCCTTTGTGGTCCGACAGCGGGCCACCGATGATCACCACGCAGTGCAGGGCATCTGCAGTGGCGGTTTCGACGCGCATGACCACGCGGCCATCGTCCAGCAGCAGTTCGTCACCGACGCCGCAGTCCTTGACCAGGTCGGGGTAGTCGATACCGACGATGTCCTGGTTGCCTTCGGTCAGCGGGTGGGCGGTAGAGAAGGTGAACTTGTCACCGATCTTCAATTCGATGCGCTTGTTGGCGAACTTGGCGATGCGGATCTTCGGACCCTGCAGGTCGCCCAGCAACGCTACATGGCGGCCGTTCTTGGCGGCGATGTCACGGATCAGGCGCGCGCGGGCCTTGTGCTCGTCCGGAGTGCCGTGGGAGAAGTTCAGACGTGCCACGTCCAGGCCAGCGAGGATCAGCTGTTCGATCACTTCCGGCGAGTTGCTGGCGGGGCCAAGGGTGGCGACGATTTTGGTACGGCGGATGCTCATGCACAGACTCCTATAGTGAAGCGCAGCGAAAGGCTACTCCTGAATCTCGCTGTAGTCATTGTTCCATTGCACTACCTGCGACCTTCTGGGTAGGGCAGCTGCAAGCTACAAGTAAAAGCGCGAGTGGCGCAGGCGCTGCTTTTTCTTGCAGCTTGCAGCTTGCAGCTGAAGAAAACCCGATAGCGGCCGATATACTTCCCATCTAAGGAGATCCCCATGCGAGCCCTGATCGTTTTAGCCCTGGCCGCCAGCGTCGTCAGCTGTACCCGCTGGTCGATGGACCACCACCTGAACAATGCCTACCGTGCCTACGACCGTGGCGATTGCGCCCGGGTCATGCTGGAGCTGTCGCAGGTCGACCGCACCAGCCGTGCGCGGCCATTTATCCACCCCGAGGTGTCGCTGCTACGCGGCCAGTGCCTGGAGCGCCAGGCGCTTTATGTGGATGCCGCGCAGACCTATCAGTACCTGATCCAGCAGTACCCGGGCAACGAGTATGCCTATCGCGCCCAGGCCCGCCTGCAGACGCTGGAGAAACTGGGCCATTTGCGCGGCGGTGAAACGGCGGTGGCCAAGCCGGTGACGACCGTACCTTGGCGTTAACACCAAGGTGTGGTTTATTTCACGAGATTTGCAGCGCGTGCTGCGCTAATCTGTAACTCAGCTGTTACAACAACCGCCAGTTCCTTGTATTCCTGGCATCAGGTACGGAATACACTCGCGATCATGTTCAACAAGCGCCATATCGAACGCCATCAGCTGCCTTGTGTCCTCAAGGTGTTCAACCGGTTTACCAATCAGGAAATCGGCCAGCTAGGCAATGCCTCCGAAGATGGCTTGATGGTCATCAGCCAGCTGCCCGTGCTGGTCGGGCCGGATTACGAGCTGCAACTGCGCATGCCATTGGTCGGCGGAGGGCATCAGTTCGTCAACCTCACCGCCAGTTGCCTGTGGTGCCGTGAAGACCAGACGCCCGGGCACTATGATTCGGGCTTCATGCTGCTGCAGGCCCCGCGCGAATACGACGAGTTCGTGCATTCGTTGCGTGACTACTTCAGCTTTCACCCCGCCAACGCTTCTGTCTGAGGCTGCGCTAGAATCGGGTCGACCTCGATACAGGACGACCCCGTGACCTCCAGCATTTTCTGGCACGACTACGAAACCACCGGCATCAACCCGCGCTGCGACCGCCCACTGCAGGTGGCCGGTGTGCGCACAGACTTTGACCTCAACGAGATTGACGAGCCGATCAGCCTTTATTGCCGGCCCTCCGACGATATCCTGCCGCATCCGGCCGCTTGCCTGGTGACCGGCATCACGCCACAGCTGCTGGCCGAGCAGGGGCTGTGCGAAGCCGAGTTCATGACCCGGGTGCATGCACAGCTGGCTCAACCGGGCACCTGTGGTGCCGGCTACAACACCCTGCGCTTTGACGATGAAGTGACCCGCTACAGTCTGTACCGCAACTTTTTCGACCCTTATGCCCGTGAGTGGCAGGGCGGCAACAGCCGCTGGGACCTGATCGATATCGTGCGTACTGCCTATGCCCTGCGCCCGGACGGTATTGAATGGCCGCAGCAGGACGGCCGCACCAGCCTGCGCCTGGAGCTGCTGAGCAAGGCCAATGGCATTGATCACGGGCATGCCCACGAAGCGCTTTCCGACGTACGGGCAACCATTGCCCTGGCCCGCCTGATTCGGCAGAAGCAGCCCAAATTGTATGAATGGCTGTTCCAGTTACGCAGTAAGCATAAAGTGATGGAGCAAATCCGTTTGTTACAGCCGCTGGTGCATATATCCGGGCGCTTTTCGGCGGCGCGTAATTACCTGGGTGTCGTATTGCCACTGGCCTGGCACCCGCGTAATCGCAATGCACTGATTGTGTGCGACCTGCATCAGGAAACCCTACCGTTACTACGGGAAAGTGCTGAAGTTTTGCGCCAGCGTTTGTACACCCGGCATGATGAATTGGCCGAGGGTGAATTACCGGTACCGCTCAAACTGGTGCAGATCAATCGCTGCCCGGTACTGGCGCCGTTGTCGGTATTGCGCCCGGTCGATCAACAGCGATTGGGCCTGGACTTGACGTTGTTACAATTGCGCGGTGAAGCGTTGGCCAATCAACAGGCGCAATGGCAAGACAAGCTGGAGCACATCTATGGCAAGGATGAGTTTGCCCCGAGCGAGGACCCGGAACAGCAATTGTACGAGGGTTTTATTGGTGACCGTGACCGACGCTTATGCGAACAAGTTCGTGCGCTGGAACCGGCGCAGTTGAGCCATGGGCAGTGGATGTTCGATGACCCGCGCTTACCGGAACTGTTGTTCCGCTATCGGGCGCGCAACTTCCCCGATACCTTGAATAGCGAAGAACGCCAGCGCTGGCATGGCTTCTGCCAGCAGCGCCTGAGCGACCCGCGATGGGGGGCACCGAATACGCTGGGTGACTTTGAGCAAGCACGCCAGCAAGCCTGGGAGGGCGCTGACGAAGCGGGCCGGCGTGTGCTGGAGGCTTGGCAAATGCATGCCCGGCAATTGCAGGCACAATTTGCAGTTGGCTGATCACCAGACAAACAAAAACGCCGGCGATGTGCCGGCGTTTTTGTTGCGATAAGCAAAAGGCGTAGATGGACAATCAGTCCAGCAGGGTCGCCCAGCTTTCAACCACATCGCCACCCCAAGTGGCTTTCCACTCTTTCAGGGTTTTGTGGTTGCCGCCTTTGGTTTCGATCACTTCACCGTTGTGCGGGTTTTTGTATTGCTTGACCTTGCGTGCACGCTTGGTGGCAACAGCCTTGACCGCACCACGAGGTGCCTTGCTCAGTTTCGACTCTGGGTCGAGCAGGGCAATCACGTCGCGCAGCGACTTGGAGTACTCGCCCATCAGCGTGCGCAGTTTGCCTTCGAACTCCAGTTCTTTCTTCAGCTTGTCATCCTGCGACAGGTTGGCCAGGCGGGCCTGAAGTTCCTTGATGGCTTCTTCGGTGGCGCGGTACTCGTTGATCAGGGACATGGAGTGTTCCTTAATGCGTGTTCAGAAATGTGTGGGGCAATAATAGACAGGCGATAGTCGCAAGTAAACATGCTATTGGGCAGTTAACTGTTAATTAAGCTGTGACAACATTTCTCCAGGTGAACAAAAATTTACATAAAGGCCCGCTATTTCGTCATGTCTGTCAGACAAGGCGCGCTGCTGCGTTTGCTGGCCAGCATTGATCCACGCGGCTGCGATCAATACTGCGTTTTTTCTGTCGGGCCGCTAGAATAGGCGCCTTTGCGAAGTTCTGGAGTCTCATTCATGCGCACCTATCGTCTGGTGATCGCCTGCCCCGACCGCGTAGGCATCGTGGCGAAAGTCAGTAATTTCCTGGCCTTGTACAATGGCTGGATCAACGAGGCCAGCCACCACTCTGATGAGCACAGCGGCTGGTTCTTCATGCGCCATGAAATCCGCGCCGAATCGCTGCCGTTCGGTATCGAAGCCTTCCGCGAGGCGTTTGCGCCCATTGCCGAAGAGTTCTCCATGACCTGGCGCATTACCGACTCGGCGCAGAAAAAGCGCGTGGTGCTGATGGCCAGCCGCGAGTCGCACTGCCTGGCCGACCTGCTGCATCGCTGGCATACAGACGAGCTGGACTGCGAGATCCCCTGCGTGATCTCCAACCACAACGACCTGCGCAGCATGGTCGAGTGGCACGGTATTCCGTTCTTCCATGTACCGGTCGATCCCAAGGACAAGGCCCCGGCCTTTGCCGAAGTGTCGCGCCTGGTCAATGAGCATGCTGCTGACGTGGTAGTGCTGGCCCGCTATATGCAAATCCTGCCGCCGCAACTGTGCCAGGACTATGCCGAGAAGGTGATCAACATTCACCACAGCTTCCTGCCGTCGTTCGTTGGTGCCAAGCCTTACCATCAGGCCGCTCTGCGTGGCGTGAAGCTGATCGGTGCGACCTGCCACTACGTTACCGAAGAGCTGGACGCCGGCCCGATCATCGAGCAGGACGTGGTACGCGTCAGCCATGCCGACAGCATCGAAGACATGGTCCGCTTTGGCCGCGATGTAGAAAAGATGGTGCTGGCCCGTGGCCTGCGTTATCACCTGGAAGACCGGGTGCTGGTGCATGGCAACAAGACCGTGGTGTTTGACTGATACTGGCCGGTTGGCTCTGAGACTCTGGGGCGCAAAGCGCCCCCGGGAATCTTGAAAGGAACTTCCATGGCCAAGCAACGTAACACCCCCACTGCTTCACCCCCGCCCACCCTCGGCGAAGGCTGCCTGGCCCGCTACGACCCCGAAGCCCTGGATGACACTGACGGCACCGACTTCCCTGGCGCCGCCGAACTCTGGCAGCAGCTCAACCCGCCTGACGCCGCCAGCGCTCCAGCAACGGACGCGCCAGCAGGCACACGAACACCGGCCCACCCGCCAGCAGATAAAAGTAGTAAGTAACTGCCCGCCATATCAGGACCGCCGCCGCTGCGGTCGAACTGCCCACCAAGGGCGTCAGCAGGCTGGCCGACGTCAACTCGGCGGCCCCTGCCCCTCCAGGCAACAGGCTGAACTGGCCGGCACTGAGCGATAGCATCTGCACCAGAAAGCTGGGTATCCACGCCAGGTCCACACCCAACCCTCTCAATACCAGGTACAGCACGCTGTAGCGCAGGCCCCAGTGGGCGCAGGTCAGGGTGAATACCAGGCTCAGGGTGCGTTTGGGCAGGCGCCAGGTCTGCGCCAGTGCATCGATGAAGTGCAGCAGTTTGCGCGCCCAGCGGCGCTGGCGCAGCCGGCCTACGCCCAAGTGCTGCAGCAGCCTGCCGTTCATGCGCATTACCATGCGCCGGTAGCGCAACAGCCCGATCACCCCGGCCAGTGCCGTGCAGAGCAGCAGTGCGCTGCCCAGCAGCATGCTTTCCTGGCTGCGGCCCAGGCTGTGGAACAAGGCGTAGCCGGCTATCGCGAGCATTGCGCAGAAGAAGAACGCCAGATCGTTCAGCTGGTCCATGGCGAACACGGCGCCGCTGCGTGCCGGGCCGATGCGGTGACGCGCCAGCAGGGCCATCAGGGTCAATGGCCCGCCACTGCCACCGGGTGTCGTGCAGATGGCAAACTCCGTGGCCATGACCACGCCGAGGCTGCGTGCGTGGCTTAGCTGTTTTGCCTGCTCACCCAGCAACAAGCGCAAGCGCAGCGTGTTGATGACCCAGCACGACAGAATCATGCCAAACAATATGAGCAGCAGTTGCGGGTCGAACCGGCTTAGTCTGGGAAGCAGCTGGCTACCTCCCAACAGCGCTGGCACCAGCGCTGCGCCCAACAATGCCAGCGTCAGCAAGGCCCAGCGGTTCATGCTGCCACCTGGCGCTCCAGCCAGGCCGATTTGGTCAGCGGTTCGCGGCCATCCTTCAGCAGTTGTTCCAGTGTTCGCAGCCAATAGTCGCGGGACGAGCGATGGCGCATGTCTACCGGGTGCAGCCCCAGGCGTAATGTGGTCGCGCCTTTCCAACGACGGCATTGCCAGTCGCACAGCACGCGGGACAACGTGCGACGCCATGCACTGCGGGCGCTCCAGACAAGGCCTGGTGCATCGATGGGGATGAAGTCAGGCAAACGGTACAGATGCTGCGGTGTGCTGGTGTACTTCAGCGGCAGGCGACGCAACGCTTGCCGAGTGCCCTGGCTCATGAGCCAGGCCGGTGCGACAAACCCTGCCACAGGCCAACCTTGGCCCTCGAACAGTGCCAGGCCCTCCTGCAGGCGGGTAAGTGCTTCGGCTTCATCGAGGCTGTAGAACTCGCCCTCATGGGTATAAATGCGCCGCATGAAGTAGTCGATGGGGCGGCGCGGTGGCGGCCCTTCGTCAGCATGGGCGTAGCCGTGCAGCGCCAGTTCGTCCCCGTTGGCCAGGCGTTTGTCCAACAGACGGCAGAACGAGGGTGCCAGGTGCAGCGGATTGCGCCGATGGAAGTCCGGAACCACTAGCCATGTCATGGGCACATTGCCCAGCGCATCGACGGCCTCTACGAACGGCTCGTAGTCCGGCCAGGTTTCCGGGGCTACATCATGCAGTACCAGCATGAGGCTGCGGTGGCTGGAGGCGGGCTCAGGCATGGGCACGCACCTGTGGCTGATAGCCGAGCACGGCCTGGTAGTGCTGGAGCAGGCCCGCGACCACGTTATCCCACGAGTAATGCTGTTCTACATGCCGACGGGCCTGCGCCCCCAGCTTGCCTACGCCAGCCTCGAACGCTTCGCGCACAGCGGTTGCCATGGCGCGGCCATCGTTGGCGCGGCACAGGAGGCCGCACTGATCATTGATGATTTCACCAAAGGCACCCGCGCGCACGGCCACCACCGGCGTAGCGCTGGCCATGGCTTCGAGAAGGACCAGGCCGAACGTTTCCTGGTCGCCCGCGTGCACCAGCAGGTCGGCGCTCGCCATCAGCCGGGCCACCTCTGCAGCCGGGCAGAAGTGGTCGATGACGCTGACATTGTGTGGCACGTTGGCGGGCATGCTCGAACCTACCAACACCAGGTGGTAGGGGGCGCCGAGCTGCTGCATGCAGTCGAGCAGCACCGGCAGGTTCTTTTCCCGCGAACCGCGGCCGGCGTAAATCAACAGGCGGCTGGTGTCGGCAATGCCCAGCTGCGCACGCAAGTGCGGGTCGCGCTGGTCGGGGTTGAACGTGGCCAGGTCCACGCCCAGGCGTTGCACATGCACGTCGCGTATGCCCAGGCGGCGCAGTTTGTCGGCCATGACCTGGCTGGGCGCCAGCACCCGGTCGAAATTGCCGTACAGCTTGCTCACGTAGGCCTCGACATTGGGCGTGAACCAGTTGCCCATGCGGTTGCTGACCAGCAACGGCAGGTCGGAATGGTAGAAGCCGATCACCGGCACATCCAGTTGGCGCCTTGCCTCCAGTGCCGCCCAGGCGGTCAGGTAGGGGTCGCCGACTTCGATCAGGTCGGGTTTGAGCGTGCGCAGTGTCTTGCACCAAGGGGCCAGGCGTACCGGAAACCGGTAGCCCTTGCCAAACGGCAGGGGTGGGGCGGGTACCTGAAAGATGCCATCAGCATGCCGGGCGCTGGCCCCGGGAATCAACAGGCTATGGCGTACGCCGTGGATGGCGTCGAGGCGGTGGTGTTTGGCATCAAGATAGGTACGTACGCCACCGCTGGCTGGGGCGTAGAACATGGTGATGTCGGCGATGTGCACGATCAGCATCCCTCCGGGATCGTCTTCGGGTCTGTCATCCGGCGGTAACGGGCCGGCGATGACACGCCTAAAGGTTGACCTTTCAGAAGGATAGTTTGTTCGATCGGGGTTGGGCGGGGAGCGGCGTTGGCTTCTTCGCGGGTAAACCCCTACACAGGAGGCCGCGCAAGTATCAAGGCCTGCGCTGTCTCTGTGGGGGCTTGCCCGCGAAGCAGGCGACGCGGTACGTGCTTAGATGCGGAAGCTGCCCACCAGATGTTTAAGGCGACCAGCCTGCTGCTCCAGGTCGGAACAGGCGCGCAGGGTGGCCTGGAGGTTCTCCACGCCTTCCTGGTTGAGCATGTTGATCTCGTTGATGTCCATGTTGATGGCCTCGACCACGGCGGTCTGCTCTTCGGTAGCCGTGGCCACGGACTGGTTCATGCCGTCGATCTCGCCAATGCGCACCGTCACGCTGTCCAGCCGCTCACCGGCCTGGTTGGCGATCTGCACACTGTCCTGGCTGTGACGCTGGCTCTGGTCCATGGTCTCGACCGACTCACGGGCGCCGACCTGCAGCTCTTCGATCATGGTCTGCACTTGTTGCGCCGATTCCTGGGTGCGGTGCGCCAGGTTGCGTACTTCATCGGCGACCACGGCAAAGCCACGCCCGGCTTCACCGGCGCGGGCCGCCTCGATAGCGGCGTTCAGCGCCAGCAGGTTGGTCTGCTGGGAAATGCTGGTAATCACTTCGAGGATCTGGCCAATATTCACGGTCTTGCTGTTCAGCGTTTCGATATGCTCGCTGGACGTGACGATCAGGTCGGACAGGCGGTTCATCGCGGCAATGTTGCGCTCGACCACTTGCTGGCCTTCCTCGGCCAACAGGCGCGCGGAGCTTGCATGCTGTGAAGCCTGGGCAGCGTTGCCGGCAATTTCCTGGGCGGCGGCACCCAGTTCGTTGATGGCGGCTGCCACGCTGTTGGTACGGTTGGACTGCTCGTCGGAGTTGGTCATCGACGAATTCGAAGCACTGATCACACGCAGGGCCACTTCGTTGACCTGCTCGGTGGCCGAGGACACTTCGCGGATGCTGCTGTGAATGCGCTCGACGAACCGGTTGAAGGCGTTACCGAGGATGCCGAACTCGTCGTGGTTGTGAATGCGCAAGCGTTTGGTCAGGTCGCCTTCACCTTCGGCAATGTCTTCCATGGCGCGCGTCATGGTGTGCAGCGGCTGCATCAACACGCGGATCAGCAGGCCCAGCAGGCCGATGATGATCACCACCGCTACCACCGTGGCGATCACCGCCGAGGTGCGGAAAGTGCTGAGCATCGAGAAAGCCTTGTCCTTGTCCACCGACAGGCCGATGTACCAGTTGGCCGACGGCAGGCCGGTAATCGGGGTGAAGGTCAGCAGGCGGGCCTGACCATCGCTCTGCACTTCGGTCAGTTCGCCGGTCAGTTTCGGCGTGTGCTGCGGGAACAGGTCCGACAGCGACTTCATCACCAGGTCTTTGTCCGGGTGCACCAGGACCTTGCCTTGATCGTTGACCAGGAAGGCGTAGCCCATGCCGCCGAAGTTCAGCGAGTTGATGATCTGCACCAGGCCGTCCAGGGCCAGGTCGCCACCCACCACGCCGACACTGCTGGACACCTTGCTGAGGATGCCAATGACCATCTTGTTGGTGGTCATGTCGATGTACGGCTCGGTCAGGGTCGCGCCTGCCGCATTCATGCCGTCCTTGTACCAGGGGCGGGTGCGCGGGTCGTAGCCATCGGGCATCTTGGCGTCCGGGCGTACGCTGAAGCCGCCGTCGGTTTTGCCCAGGTAAACGGTAAGAAAGCTGGAAATCAGGGCATTCTGGCCCATCAGTGTTTCGGCCTTGGTCGGGTCCTGGGCAATGTTCTGCGCCAGGTTCTCTACCAGTTTGATACGGCCTTCGAAAAGGTTACGAATGTTGGTCGACGTGGAGGCGCCCATTTCAGCCAGATAGTTTTCCAGGTCCTCGCGGATCGCATTACGCTGGAGGTAATCGTTGTAGAGGGTGAAAAGGCTGAAGGCGAGCATCACGATCAGTGATGCGGCCAAAAGAATCTTGTGGCTGAAACGAAGGCTTTTGTTCATGGCGTAATCGGTTCCGCTAAGGTGTTATATCAGGCGTCCGCTCCAGAGGAGCGCAAGGCAGTGCAACATCCCGAAATCTCCCTTTTCGGTTGTTCCTCTCTATTAAGGCGAATATCACCCGAAGGTATCGGCCGAATTAAGGTAAAGCTTGAGCAGAGGATTAATGAGATGTCGGAATCTTCGACCATTGTTGTAGGCGCTGGCCCGGATGGCCAGCCAGTCGGGCAAGCGATGCGGCTGGCCAACCGTCACGGTCTGGTGGCAGGTGCAACGGGCACGGGCAAGACCGTCACTCTGCAGCACCTGGCGGAAGTGTTCAGTGACGCAGGGGTGGCCGTGTTCGCGGCCGACGTCAAAGGTGACCTCTGTGGCCTGGGGACTGCCGGTGCGCCACAGGGCAAGGTGGCCGAGCGCATCGCCGGCATGCCCTGGCTGGGGCATACGCCTCGGGCCTATCCCGTGAGCTTGTGGGATATAGCGGGGCAGTCCGGCCACCCCTTGCGCACCACGCTCAGTGAGATGGGGCCGCTGCTGCTGGGCAACCTGCTGGAGCTGACCGACAGCCAGCAAGCCGCGCTGTACGCCGCCTTCAAGGTTGCCGACCGCGAGGGCCTGTTGCTGCTGGACCTGAAAGACCTCAAGGCGCTGCTCGCGCACCTCAAGGACAACCCGCAACTGCTGGGCGAAGACAGCGCCCTGATGACGACTGCCTCAACCCAGGCGTTGTTGCGGCGGCTGGCGACCCTGGAGCAGCAGGGCGCCGAGGCACTGTTCGGTGAGCCGGCATTGCAGCTTGAAGACCTGCTACGGCCGGACCCGGATGGCCGTGGGCGCATCCACCTGCTCGATGCCAGCCGGTTGGTGCACGAAGCGCCCAAGGTTTACGCCACCTTTCTGCTGTGGCTGCTGGCGGAGTTGTTCGAGCAGTTGCCCGAACGTGGGGATGCCGACAAACCGGTGCTGGCATTGTTCTTCGATGAAGCGCACTTGCTGTTCAGCGGCACGCCCAAGGCGTTGCAGGACCGGCTGGAGCAGGTGGTGCGGCTCATTCGATCCAAGGGTGTGGGGGTGTACTTCGTTACCCAGTCGCCCGGCGACCTGCCGGATGCGGTGTTGGCCCAGCTGGGTTTGCGTATTCAGCATGGCTTGCGGGCCTTTACCGCCAAGGAGCAGAAGTCGTTGCGAGCGGTGGCCGATGGCTTTCGCCCCAACCCGGCGTTCGACACCCTGGCAGTGTTGACCGAGCTGGGGATTGGCGAGGCGCTGGTGGGTACGCTGGAAGAGAAGGGCACGCCGGCCATGGTGCAGCGGGTGCTGGTTGCACCGCCGCAGTCGCGCATCGGACCATTGTCTGCGGCTGAGCGCAGTGCGCTGATTGCCGCTTCGCCGCTGGCGGGGCGCTATGACAAGCCGGTGGACCGTGAGTCGGCTTATGAAATGCTGACCCAGCGCAAGGGCGAGGCCGTGGAACCGGCGCCGCAGCCAAAGGCGGATGAGGAGAGCTTTGCCGACAAGGCGGCGGACTTCTTGCAGAGTGCGGCGGGGCAGGCGATCAAATCGGCGGTGCGGCAGGCGGCCAATCAGCTGGGGCGGCAACTGGTGCGCGGGTTGATGGGGTCGTTGCTGGGGGGTAAGAAAAGGTAGTTGGCCTGTACCCACGAAGAAGTCGGCAAAGGCTTGCGCTCTTTCATACGGAAAGCACCCGATACGGCCAGCGGTCGGCGTGTTCTACATAAGGTTTGGATCGACAGGAGTCAATATGCAGGTCATCTACATTATTCTGTGTTTTGCGGGCGCGGCTTTGCCACTTTCGCAATTTATTCCGTGGCTCGCTGTTCACGGCCTCAGCATACCGCTACTGGTGCAACAGGCAACTTCCGACAATATCGCTGCATTCGCTTGGGCTGATGTACTCATTTCAGGAATAGTGGTTGTTGTATTCGTGATAGTAGAAGGTCGTCGGCTGGGAATGCGCCGACTGTGGGTGCCGCTGTGTAGCCTTGCTGTTGGTCCTTCCTTGGCGTTGCCACTTTTTCTTTTCTTCCGGGAGCGTCATCTTGCGGCTACCGGGCTTGACGCAGCTGTTCTGGATTAACCCTTCATCACCCTGCACTGCGGTTGCTGGAGAGCGTGCGACGGACCAGGCCGCATTGTGGAATGAAAAAAAAGGCGCCCATGGGCGCCTTCGTTCAGAGCGTCATCACTCAGCCAATGGCTTTCGATGCCAGCCAGAACAGGCCGGCCGCCAGGCCCATTGAGGCCGGCAGGGTGAGGACCCAGGCCAACAGGATGGTCTTCACGGTGCCGCCTTGCAGGCCGCTTTTGTTGGCGACCATGGTGCCGGCCACGCCGGACGACAGCACGTGGGTGGTCGATACCGGCAGGGCGAACACGTTGGCCATGCCGATGGCGCAGGCTGCGGTGATCTGTGCCGACATACCCTGTGCATAGGTCATGCCCTGCTTGCCGATCTTCTCGCCGACGGTCAGTACCACGCGTTTCCAGCCAACCATGGTGCCCAGGCCCAGGGCCAGGGCGACGGCCACGATTACCCAGAACGGGGCGTATTCGGTAGTGGCAGTGAGGTCTTTGCGCAGTTTTTCCAGGTCGGCCTTTTCACGGGCCTCCAGGCCTGGCAGCTTGCCAACCTTCTTCGCCGTGTCATCCAGGCACAGCAGGTAGCGACGCACTTCGACACGCTTGTCGGCACTCAGGCTGTGGTAGTCGGTCACGCCTTGCAGCGAGGCCTGCAGCGCGGCAATGGTCGGCTCGGTCTGCTGCGGGTTGCAGCTGAACTGCTCCGGCAGGTCGCTGGACTTGGCTTTGCCCAGCGCCAGGAACTCGCCCAGGGTGGCGGCGTTGCGCTGATAGAACTGGCTCATGTGCAGCGTGGCGTCGCGGGTACGCTCGATCTGGTAGGTGGTGCTGTTCAGGTCGAGGACGAACTTGGCCGGGACGATACCGATGAGCACCAGCATGATCAGGCCGATGCCTTTCTGGCCGTCGTTCGAGCCGTGCACGAAGCTGACGCCCATGGCGGAAACCACCAGCACCATGCGGTTCCAGAACGGCGGGTGTTTCTTGTCGTCGAGCTTGCGGCGCTGGTCGGGGGTTTTGTGCATCTTCGACAGCGGGCGCCACCACTTCAGGCCGATCAGCACCAGGGCGGCAACGGCGAAGCCGGCCATTGGCGAGACCACCAGCGACATGGCGATGTCGATCGCCTTCTGCCAGTTGACGCCGTCACCCAGCGGAATGTCGTTGATCAGGGCGTTGGCCAGGCCGACGCCGAGAATGGAGCCGATCAGCGTGTGCGAGCTGGAAGCGGGGATGCCAAAGTACCAGGTGCCCAGGTTCCAGGTGATGGCCGCAGCCAGCAGCGAGAAGACCATGGCCAGGCCGTGTCCGGTGTTCACGTTGATCAGCAGCTCTACCGGCAGCAGGTGCACGATGGCATAGGCCACCCCAACACCGCCGAGCAGAACGCCAAGGAAGTTGAACACGCCGGAGAAGAACACGGCGAGGTGCGGCGGCATGGCTTTGGTATAGATGACGGTAGCTACCGCGTTGGCGGTGTCATGAAAGCCATTGATGAACTCGAAGGCGAGTACGAAGGTCAAGGCGAGCAGCAGGCTCACCAACACCCAGGCATCCAGTCCGCTGAATAAATCGATCATGAAGGTTGTCTGGCGGTCATAGGGGGGCGGGATTATGCCAGAAAACCTTGGCAATCGATGCACCTGCTACAGACCGATGGCTATCTTCATGGCGTGGGTGCGCCGTGCAAGGTGGGGTCTTCAGGCAGGGAAATATCGGCTAAAAAGCGTAAAGTTTGGCGAAATCAGGCATAAAAGCCAAGAAAATGCTGGTTTGCCACCATTCAAACGATCGTATGAAATTTGTGTAATTCCATTTCATCATCGGTCAGGCGGTAAAGATCGAATCAATTTTGACCGCGCCCGGGCTGGCCGGGCGACGACGCGCTGGCGTAGTCCTGGGGTCAGGGGGTGTCGCTGCGCAGTTCCTTTTCCATGCGTTCCAGTTCCTGGCTGAAAGCCTGGTCCCGCACACTGGCACGTTTGCGCCAAGGTTTGCGTTCCGGATCCGGTTGTGCGGCATAAGTGGTGACTTCGCCGCCGTAAACATCCTTGTAACGTTCAGCCTGGCGCTCGAGTTCTGCGCGCAGTTCATCTTTCGTCACATGCAGTACCTGAATTAAGAGTAATGACTGTTGTTATGCACTGTGCAGCATGCACAGGCCATGCGGGCCGCAACGGCTGGATACAACGGAAGGTTCCTTGACCACGCTGGTGTCGGGGCCTGCGCAATCGATTATAGCAACCGGTAATTCGCCGAACATCGTTATTTACCCGGTCTTGGCATCATCTGACGTAAGTAGTGGGATGTGCCTGGAAACAGTTTGGACCTTTCGTACAAGTTTGAAAGACAAGGCGGATAAAAGTTCGCTGCAATGCCGGGATGAGGCCCGAATGAAAAACGGCCTCGCCAGAAGGCGAGGCCGTTGCCTGGGGACTTCTACGGTGGGTACCTGACCAGTCTCTCCAAAGAAGCCACAAGTGGCATGAGAAAGGTATAAGCAAAAGTGTCGGCGGTCAATTGCGATTATCGGCCGTTTGTTCGATAATCGCACGAACCGGCGTTTTTTTTGAGGTGTGCGATGAGTGACGAAACCCTGGGCAACGATTCGGGCAATCCGGAGGTAGCACGGCCTGCTTCGGCTGCCATGGCGCCCCCGATCGTGGCTTCTCCTGCCAAGCGCATCCAGGCCTTTACCGGCGACCCGGACTTCATGACCTCCCTGGCACGTGGCCTGGCCGTGATCCAGGCGTTCCAGGAGCGCAAGCGCCACCTGACCATCGCCCAGATCAGCCACCGTACGGAAATCCCTCGTGCAGCGGTGCGCCGTTGCCTGCATACGTTGATCAAGCTGGGTTACGCCACCACCGACGGGCGTACCTATTCGCTGCTGCCCAAAGTGCTGACCCTGGGGCATGCCTACCTGTCGTCGACACCGCTGGCGATTTCTGCCCAGCCATACCTGGACCGCATCAGCGACCAGTTGCACGAGGCGGCCAACATGGCCACGCTCGAAGGTGACGACATCCTTTATATAGCCCGTTCGGCCACGGTGGAGCGGCTGATTTCGGTCGACCTGTCGGTGGGAGGGCGCCTGCCGGCCTACTGCACGTCGATGGGGCGCATTCTGCTGGCGGCCCTGGACGACACCAGCCTGCGCGAGTACCTGGAGCGTGCCGACCTGAAAGCGCGCACCAGCCGTACCCTGCATGACCCTGAATCGTTGTTCGCCTGCATCCAGCAGGTGCGCGCCCAGGGATGGTGCGTGGTGGACCAGGAGCTGGAGCAGGGGCTGCGATCGATTGCGGTGCCAGTGTATGACGCTTCGGGGCAGGTGTTGGCGGCGTTGAACGTGAGTACCCACGTAGGGCGGGTAACGCGCAGTGAGTTGGAGCAGCGCTTCTTGCCGATTTTGCTCGCTGCCAGCCGCGACCTTTGCCATCAGTTGTTTGGTTGAAATTGGCGGGGCCGCAAGGCGGCCCCAAAATAGAACAGGCAAAACCGTTTCCTGTGCGATAAACGCACAGTGTCGTTACGGGTGAATTGCTTCACCTGCGCCCGCTGATTAATGTTTCTCGCAACGGTCGGCCCTGCCTACCGAACAAGAAAAACATAAGAGGCACATAACATGAATACTGTCCCCTCGCTGCCGCGGCCGCACCCGCGCGCAGTACCGTTGTATCCAGGCTGACGCAGGCCATATTCCCCACTCATCGCCCTCTGTGCCGGTTGCCCGTGTGCAGTGGTCTGGCTGTGCCCTACATTCTGGATAACAACAATGAACCAAGCGCAAAACAACGTCGGCAAAAGCCTCGACGTTCAGTCGTTCATCAATCAGCAGCCGCTGTCCCGCTATCAGTGGCGGGTTGTGCTGTTGTGCTTCCTGATCGTCTTCCTCGATGGCCTGGACACTGCCGCCATGGGCTTCATCGCCCCGGCCCTGTCGCAGGAGTGGGGGATCGACCGTGCCAGTCTTGGCCCGGTCATGAGTGCCGCATTGATCGGCATGGTGTTCGGCGCCCTGGGTTCCGGGCCGCTGGCTGACCGTTTCGGCCGTAAAGGTGTTCTGGTGGGCGCGGTGCTGGTGTTCGGCGGTTTCAGCCTGGCTTCGGCCTATGCCACCAACGTCGACCAGTTGCTGGTACTGCGCTTTCTGACGGGCCTGGGCCTTGGTGCCGGTATGCCCAACGCGACCACGCTGCTGTCCGAATACACCCCTGAGCGCCTCAAGTCGTTGCTGGTCACCAGCATGTTCTGTGGTTTCAACCTGGGCATGGCGGGTGGTGGCTTCATTTCTGCCAAGATGATCCCGGCCTACGGCTGGCACAGCCTACTGGTTATCGGTGGGGTCCTGCCGCTGCTACTGGCGTTGGTGTTGATGGTCTGGCTGCCGGAGTCGGCGCGGTTCCTGGTGGTACGCAACCGAGGCACCGACAAGGTGCGCAAGACCCTGTCGCCCATCGCGCCACAGGTGGTGGCCGAGGCCGGCAGCTTCCCCGTACCGGAACAAAAGGCCGTGGCCGCACGCAACGTGTTTGCGGTGATCTTCTCCGGCACTTATGGCCTGGGCACCCTGCTGCTGTGGCTGACGTACTTCATGGGCCTGGTCATCGTCTACCTGCTGACCAGCTGGCTGCCAACCCTGATGCGAGACAGCGGTGCGAGTATGGAGCAGGCCGCGTTCATCGGTGCGCTGTTCCAGTTTGGTGGTGTGCTCAGTGCGGTCGGCGTGGGTTGGGCCATGGACCGTTTCAACCCGCACAAGGTCATCGGTATTTTCTACCTGCTGGCCGGGGTGTTTGCTTACGCCGTGGGGCAGAGCCTGGGCAACATTACCGTGTTGGCCACGCTGGTACTGATTGCGGGTATGTGCGTGAACGGCGCGCAGTCGGCAATGCCTTCGCTGGCGGCACGCTTCTACCCGACCCAAGGCCGGGCCACGGGTGTATCGTGGATGCTGGGCATTGGCCGCTTTGGCGCGATTCTCGGGGCCTGGAGTGGCGCAACGCTGCTGGGCCTGGGCTGGAACTTCGAGCAGGTGCTGACGGCATTGCTGGTGCCGGCGGCGCTGGCGACCGTGGGCGTGATCGTGAAAGGGCTGGTGAGCCACGCAGACGCGACCTGAGGCCGGTAAAGGGCAAGAAGGGGATCGGTAGGCTTGCAACAAATGGTTCGCTAATCGCACAAATAGTCGATTATCGGATTGTAAGCAACCTGTCAGTCTCCTTAATCTGAGCTCACTGAAGCACCCTGACCAGTAGCCTCCAGCAGACCACCCCCGAACCACTGAAGTCGAGCCGTCCGCCCTGCGTGACCTCGAAGCCCGTACCGCAGGAGAAGCTTAATGCGCGACGTATTTATCTGTGACGCCATCCGCACCCCGATCGGCCGCTTCGGCGGCGCCCTGGCCGGCGTGCGTGCCGACGACCTGGCTGCCGTGCCGCTGAAGGCGCTGATCGAACGCAACCCGAGCGTACAGTGGGATCAAGTTGACGAAGTGTTCTTCGGCTGCGCCAACCAGGCCGGTGAAGACAACCGTAACGTGGCGCGCATGGCGCTGCTGCTGGCCGGCCTGCCCGATAGCATCCCGGGTGTTACCCTGAACCGCCTGTGCGCGTCGGGCATGGATGCCATCGGCACTGCCTTCCGCGCCATCGCCAGCGGCGAAATGGAGCTGGCGATTGCCGGTGGCGTCGAGTCGATGTCGCGTGCCCCGTTCGTCATGGGCAAGGCCGAAAGCGGCTATTCGCGCAACATGAAGCTGGAAGACACCACCATCGGCTGGCGTTTCATCAACCCGCTGATGAAGAGCCAGTATGGCGTGGACTCCATGCCGGAAACCGCCGACAACGTGGCCGACGATTATCAGGTTTCGCGTGCTGACCAGGATGCGTTCGCCCTGCGCAGCCAGCAGAAAGCGGCAGCCGCCCAGGCCGCCGGTTTCTTCGCCGAAGAAATCGTGCCGGTGCGCATTGCGCACAAGAAAGGCGAAACCATCGTCGAGCGTGACGAACACCTGCGCCCGGACACCACACTGGAAGCCCTGACCAAGCTCAAGCCGGTCAACGGCCCGGACAAGACAGTGACCGCTGGCAATGCCTCGGGCGTGAACGATGGTGCTGCGGCGCTGATCCTGGCGTCGGCTGAAGCGGTGAAGAAGCACGGCCTGACCCCACGCGCCCGCGTTCTGGGCATGGCCAGTGGCGGTGTCGCCCCACGGGTAATGGGCATAGGCCCGGTGCCGGCGGTACGCAAGCTGACCGAACGCCTGGGTGTGGCAGTCAATGATTTCGATGTGATCGAACTGAACGAAGCCTTTGCCAGCCAAGGCCTGGCGGTGCTGCGTGAGCTGGGTGTGGCCGATGACGCGCCGCAGGTGAACCCTAATGGCGGTGCAATCGCCCTGGGCCACCCGCTGGGCATGAGCGGTGCGCGCCTGGTGCTGACGGCACTGCACCAGCTGGAGAAGAGTGGTGGGCGCAAGGGCCTGGCAACCATGTGTGTAGGGGTTGGCCAGGGTCTGGCTTTGGCTATCGAGCGGGTTTGACCTGTACCGGCCTCTTCGCGGGCAAGCCCGCTCCCACAGGATGATTGTTGCCCACTGCACAACGAAAACCCGTGGGAGCGGGCTTGCCCGCGAAGAGGCCGGTCTTGTTAGACACAAGGCCAATTGCCAGCCAGAGAGCGGAACGAGTGTGTTACCAGGTATGTCTAGACTTACCTGGGACCCTCTAGGAGTAAAACCGTCATGACCTCAACCTATTACACCGGCGAAGAACGCAGCAAGCGCATCTTCGCTATTGTCGGTGCCTCATCAGGCAACCTGGTGGAATGGTTCGACTTCTACGTCTACGCGTTCTGCGCGATCTACTTTGCCCCGGCCTTCTTCCCTTCTGACGACCCTACCGTGCAGCTGTTGAACACGGCAGGTGTTTTCGCCGCAGGCTTTTTGATGCGCCCCATCGGTGGCTGGATCTTCGGCCGCCTCGCTGACCGCCATGGTCGCAAGAATTCCCTGATGATCTCGGTGCTGATGATGTGCTTCGGCTCCCTGATGATCGCCTGCCTGCCCACTTACGCCAGCATCGGTACCTGGGCGCCAGCGCTGTTGTTGCTGGCCCGCCTGATCCAGGGGCTGTCGGTGGGCGGCGAATACGGCACCACTGCCACCTACATGAGTGAAGTGGCGTTGCGCGGTCAGCGCGGCTTTTTTGCTTCGTTCCAGTACGTCACCCTGATCGGCGGCCAGTTGCTGGCGGTGCTGGTGGTGGTGATCTTGCAACAGTTGCTCACAGAAGACGAGCTGCGTGCCTGGGGCTGGCGTATTCCGTTCGTGGTTGGCGCCATTGCGGCGCTGATCTCGCTGATGCTGCGCCGCTCGCTGCACGAAACCAGCAGCGCCGAAACCCGTCAGGACAAGGACGCCGGCACCATCAAGGGCCTGTTCCGCAATCACGCCGCGGCCTTTGTGACCGTGCTTGGCTATACCGCGGGTGGTTCACTGATCTTCTACACCTTCACCACTTACATGCAGAAATACCTGGTGAACACGGCCGGCATGACGGCAAAAAACGCCAGCTACGTGATGACCGGTGCGTTGTTCCTGTTCATGGTGCTGCAGCCGTTCTTCGGCATGCTGTCCGATCGCATCGGCCGGCGTAATTCGATGCTGCTGTTCGGGGCGCTCGGTACCCTGTGCACCGTGCCGCTGCTGATGGCGCTGAAAACGGTGACCAGCCCGTTCATGGCCTTTGTACTGATCAGCCTGGCGTTGTGTATCGTCAGTTTCTACACCTCGATCAGCGGCTTGGTGAAGGCCGAGATGTTCCCGCCGCAGGTGCGTGCGCTGGGTGTGGGCCTGGCCTATGCAGTGGCCAACGCGGCATTCGGCGGCTCTGCCGAGTACGTCGCCCTGGGCCTGAAGACCCTGGGTATGGAAAACACTTTCTACTGGTACGTGACGGCCATGATGGCGATTGCCTTCCTGTTCAGCCTGCGCCTGCCGAAGCAGGCGGCGTACCTGCACCACGATGATTAAGGACGTGGCATGACCAACCAACTGTTCGACGCCTATTTCACCGCGCCGGCCATGCGTGAGATCTTCTCCGACCATGGCCGCTTGCAGGGCATGCTCGATTTCGAAGCTGCGCTGGCCCGTGCCGAAGCCGCTGCCGGTCTGGTGCCGCATAGCGCCGTGGCCGCCATCGAGGCCGCTTGCCAGGCCGAGCGCTATGACGTTGGCGCGCTGGCCAATGCCATCGCCACCGCGGGGAACTCGGCAATCCCGCTGGTGAAGGCGTTGGGCAGGGTGATTGCCAGCGGCGTGCCCGAGGCCGAGCGCTATGTGCACCTGGGCGCGACCAGCCAGGATGCGATGGACACCGGGCTGATCTTGCAGCTGCGCAATGCCCTCGACCTGATCGAAGCCGACCTTGGCAAGCTGGCCGATACCCTGTCGCAGCAAGCCTTGAAGCATGCTGATACCCCACTGGTAGGCCGCACTTGGTTGCAGCATGCCACCCCGGTGACCCTGGGCATGAAACTGGCTGGCGTATTGGGCGCCTTGACCCGCCACCGCCAGCGCCTGCAGGAACTGCGCCCGCGCCTGCTGGTGCTGCAGTTCGGCGGTGCTTCGGGCAGCCTGGCGGCCTTGAGCAGCAAGGCGATGCCGGTGGCCGAGGCCCTGGCGGAACAGTTGAAGCTGACGCTGCCGGAGCAACCCTGGCACACCCAGCGCGACCGCCTGGTGGAGTTTGCCTCGGTGCTGGGCCTGGTGGCCGGGAGCCTGGGCAAGTTCGGCCGCGATGTCAGCTTGCTGATGCAGACCGAGGCGGGGGAGGTGTTCGAGCCTTCCGCGCCAGGCAAGGGCGGTTCGTCCACCATGCCGCACAAGCGCAACCCGGTGGGCGCTGCCGTGCTGATCGGCGCCGCCACCCGTGTGCCGGGCCTGGTGTCGACGCTGTTCGCCGCCATGCCCCAGGAACACGAGCGCAGCCTGGGCCTGTGGCATGCCGAGTGGGAAACCCTGCCGGATATCTGCTGCCTGGTTTCCGGCGCGCTGCGCCAGGCCCAGGTCATTGCCGAGGGCATGGAGGTGGATGCAGCGCGCATGCGCCGTAACCTCGATCTTACCCAAGGCCTGGTGCTGGCCGAAGCGGTGAGCATCGTGCTGGCCCAGCGTCTGGGCCGCGACCGTGCCCACCACCTGCTGGAGCAATGCTGCCAGCGCGCCGTGGCCGAACAGCGTCACTTGCGTGCCGTGCTGGGTGACGAACCGCAGGTCAGTGCCGAGCTGTCTGCCGAAGAACTTGATCGCCTGCTCGACCCTGCCCATTACCTGGGCCAGGCGCGCGTCTGGGTGGCGCGCGCCGTGACCGAACATCAACATTTCACTGCCTGAAGGAGACCGCTGTGGCGCACTTGCAACTGGCCGATGGCGTTTTGAACTACCAGATCGATGGCCCGGAAAACGCCCCGGTACTCGTCCTGTCCAACTCGCTGGGCACTGACCTGGGCATGTGGGACACCCAGATTCCACTGTGGAGCCAGCACTTCCGGGTGCTGCGCTACGACACCCGTGGCCACGGTGCCTCGCTGGTCACTGAAGGCCCCTACAGCATCGAGCAACTGGGGCGGGACGTGCTGGCCCTGCTCGATGGTCTGGACATTCAGAAAGCGCACTTCGTCGGCCTGTCGATGGGCGGCTTGATCGGCCAGTGGCTGGGCATCAACGCCGGTGATCGCCTGCACAGCCTGACCCTGTGCAACACTGCCGCCAAGATTGCCAACGACGAGGTGTGGAACACCCGTATCGACACCGTGCTCAAAGGCGGCCAGCAGGCCATGGTCGACCTGCGCGATGCGTCCATCGCCCGTTGGTTCACCCCAGGCTTCGCCCAGGCCCAGCCCGCGCAGGCCCAGCGCATCTGCCAGATGCTGGCGCAAACCAGCCCGCAAGGCTATGCCGGCAACTGTGCAGCGGTGCGTGATGCCGATTACCGTGAGCAACTGGGCCGCATCCAGGTGCCGGCGCTGATCGTTGCCGGTACCGAAGACGTGGTGACCACCCCTGAGCATGGCCGCTTCATGCAGGCCGGTATCAACGGTGCCGAGTACGTCGACTTCCCCGCCGCACACCTGTCGAACGTCGAAATCGGTGAGGCCTTCAGCCGCCGCGTGCTCGACTTCCTGCTGGCTCACTGAGGACAACGCCATGGACGAGAAACAACGTTACGACGCCGGCATGCAAGTGCGCCGCGCGGTGCTGGGCGATGCCCATGTGGACCGCAGCCTGGAGAAGCTCAACGACTTCAACGGCGAATTCCAGGAGATGATCACCCGCCATGCCTGGGGTGATATCTGGACCCGCCCGGGCCTGCCGCGCCATACCCGCAGCCTGATCACCATCGCCATGCTGATCGGCATGAACCGCAACGACGAGCTGAAACTGCACTTGCGCGCGGCAGCCAACAACGGCGTGACCCGCGACGAGATCAAGGAAGTGCTGATGCAAAGCGCGATCTACTGCGGCATCCCGGCGGCAAACGCCACCTTCCACCTGGCGGAGTCGGTGTGGGACGAGCTGGGCGTAGAATCGCGCCAGTAAGCGTTATTGCTGAAGCCTGACCGGCCCTGCAGAGGTTTCCACGGCCGACTTCAAGGCCGGGCACAGGCCCAGCATGAACGCAGCTTCTGCCACCACGAACAGCGGCCCGATGATCAGGCCGCTGACATCGTCGACAAAGGCCGGTTTACGGCCTTCGTAGTAATGGCCGACGAACTGGATGATCCAGCCCAGCACGAATGCCCCCAGCCCGGCGCTTAGCCACAGCATTGTGGTCTGCATTGCCAGCACCTGGCCTACCCACAGGCACAGCCCCAGCAACAAGCCCATCACCAGCCCGAAGCGCAGGTCCAGACGCAGGTAGAACCATACCGAGGCCGCAGCGGCCAGCAGGGCAGGGGATAGCCACATGCCGGCCACCTCCCAGCCAGGGCGCGATAGCAAGATGGTGACGGCCAGCACGATCATGGGGATGCCGACGAAGTGGGTGGCGATGTTGCGTGGATCCCGGTGGTAGCTGGCGTATTGGCTCAGGTGGTCGACGAGGTTTTTCATTGTTGTGCCTCCCTGTTCAGCTTTGTGTTGCCTGATAGTGAACAGGATAGCCCGCAGCTAACAGCATCATCAGCTCAGCGAATGGCGGCAGCCTGCACTGGCATATCCAGCCCTACCAGTGTCTCGATCATCGCCCGCGCCGCTGGCGACAGCCGATAGCCACTGCGACTGACTATTCCACAGCGCACGCTCAGTACCTCCAGCGCCGGTGGCAGGTTGCGCCAGTGCAGGCGCACCAGTGTGCCGGCGGCCAGGTCTTCGGCCACGGCCTCTTCGCTGGCGGTACCGATGGCATCGCTGGCCTGCACAACGCTGCGCAGTACCGCCAGGTGCTCGGTTTGCAAGTGCGGGGTGAAGTCGCTGCGCCCGCTTAGGTTGGCCAGGCGCTTGCGCACACCGGGGGCGAGCAGGGCGCTGGCCAGCGGGTAGCTGAACAGGTCGTTGGTCGACAGGCTGTCCTTGGCCAGCAGCGGATGGCCCGGGCGGCAAAAGAACAGCCCTGGGCGTGGTGACAGGGGCTCGGTGTGGAAGTTGGGGTCGGCTTCGAACGGGCGGATATCATCCACGAAAAACTCGATCTGCTCGCGGCGCAAGGCCTGACCGAGGCGTTCGCTGTTGTCTACCAGCAGGGAAGTGCGGATACCGGGATGGCGCTCGATGAAGTGGCGCAGAGCGTCGGGCACCAGGCGCACGGCCAGGGCTGGGCCGCTGCCGAAGTGCAACTCGCCGGCGTCGAGCTTGGTCATTTGCAGCACTTCGTTGCTCAGCTGCGCGGCGCCTTGAACCAACCGACGGGCATGTTGCAGTACCACCAGACCTTCGGGTGTAGGGGGCAGGGCTTTGCTGGCGCGGTCGACCAGCGGGCAGCCGAAGGTGTGTTCCAGACTTTGGATGGCACGGCTGAAGGCGGGTTGGGTGATGCCCATGGCCTCGGCGGCACGGACGAAACTGCGGTATTCGGTAAGGGCGATGAAGTAGCGCAGCTGGCGGAGGTCCATGTCACGGCTCTGGGGCGGGGGGCAGGGGCCTATTCAAGCTGTTACAGCTTATGTCGTCAAAGAAGGTTTTTAGATTTGTTTATAGCTTAAAGTTATTTAATTGAACATCTGGCCTCTTCGCGGGCGCGCCCGCTCCCACAGGGTCACCACAGTTTCAAAAGCTGTGGTGATCCTGTGGGAGCGGGCGCGCCCGCGAAGAACTTAAAGGAGATTCAGCGGGTAACTCACAATCAACCGGTTCTCATCGAACGCGTTGGTGCTGAAGTCCCGGCGCATGGTGGAGTTGCGCCATTTCACCGACAGGTCCTTGAAGCTGCCCGACTGCACCACGTACGCCAGTTCGGTCTCCCGTGCCCACTCCTTGCCATCATCCACGCTGCCCACGGTGACGTTGTCACCCTTGATGTAGCGGTTCATCAACGTCAACCCAGGCACGCCAACGGTGGCGAAGTTGAAGTCATGGCGAACCTGCCAGGAGCGTTCCTTGGCATTGTCGAAGCTGGAGTTGTAGCTGTCGTTGGCCAAGGTGCCGCCACTGGTGCCGTTGACCCGCATCCAGGCATTGTCGCCGCTGACCTTTTGCAGGCCGACGTAGAAGGTGTGGCCTTGGTAGCGCGCCGAGAGCATGGCCGAGGCGGTGCGGTTGTCCAGTTTGCCGGCGCGTTCGGCACCGTCTTCCTTGCCGATGAAGTAGCCCAGGTTGGCACCCAGGGTCCAGTCGCCCAGCGGTTGGCTGTGCGTCAGGTTGAGGTATTGCTGGCGGTAGATGTCCTTGAGCTGGGCATCCCACAGGCCAACCATGGTGCGCTTATCGTTGAAGGTGTACTCACCGCCGCCGAAGTTGAAACGGTCGGAGGTGAACCCGCCTTTGCCGTTCATCGACATGTCTTCCATGCTGGCGTCGTTACGCGGACTGTTGCCGCGGAACTGGCCGGCGTACAAGGTCAGGCCGGCGATTTCCTTCGAGGTCAGCTGGCCGCCGCGGAAGGTCTGTGGCAGCGAGCGCCCATCGTCCGAGCGCAGGATGGGCAGTACCGGCATCCACTCACCGACTTTCAGCTCGGTTTCGGACAGCTTGGCTTTCAGCGCCACACCCAGTCGGCCGAAGTCATCAGCTGGGCGGCCGTCATCATGCACGGGCAGCAGGTGCGTGTTGGTGGTGCCTTTGCCGCCGTCAAGCTTGACCGAATACATGCCTAGGACGTCCACGCCGAAACCGACGGTGCCCTGGGTGAAGCCGGAGCGGGCGTCGAGAATGAAGCTTTGTGTCCATTCTTCGGCCTTGGCCTGCGGGTGGGCGGGGTCGACGAAGTTGCGGTTGATGTAGAAGTTGCGCAGGTTGAGGGTGGCCTTGGCGTCCTCCATGAAACCGCCTTCGGCGGCGAACAGCGGGAAGGCGCAGGACATGGCCAACAGGCCGGGCAGCAGCTGGCGTGCGGGTTGCAAAGTGCTCATCTGTCGTGGATCTCTTGTTTTTATGGGGCGAGCCGGTGCACTGCTGGATCGAGCCTGCAGGTGCGGGTCTTTTGGATGAACTTGGGCAACGTTGCGTGAGGGGATGGTGCGGGGTTGTGCGGGGGTGAGGCAATTCGCCGCAAACGGAATGGGGCGATAATCGAACGGAATGTTCCGGTTGGTTAATTAATTTCCTCCGGCAAACAAAAGGCCCACCGCAAGGGTGGGCCTGATGCTGTTACACCATGAGTCAGCTTTTCGGTACATCTACCGATGCCTGCTGGTTGGCCTGCCCGGTCTGCTCATACCAGCCACCACCAAGTGCTTTGTACAGGTTGACCTCGCTGGTCAGCTGCGACAGGCGATCGGTGATCAGCGATTGTTGGGCACTAAACAGGTTGCGCTGGGCATCGAGGAAGGTCAGGTTGCTGTCGATCCCGATGCGGTAGCGGCGTTCGGCCAGGCGGTAGTAGTCCTGGTTCGCCTGCACCAGGTCACGCTGGGCCTGCAGTTGCTCTTCGAAGGTTTTTCGCGCCGCCAGGCCATCGGAGACTTCCTGGAAGGCGGTCTGGATGGTTTTTTCGTACTTGGCGACGTTGATGTCCTTCTGGATCTTCGAGTAGTCCAGGCTGGCCTTCAGGCTGCCGGCGTTGAAGATCGGCAGGTTGATCTGCGGCTGGAACAGCCAGGTGCCCTGGCCGCCCGAGAACAGGTGGCCCATGTCGGGGCTCAGGCTGCCAGCGTTGGCCGTCAGGCTGATGCTCGGGAAGAACGCTGCGCGGGCGGCGCCAATATTGGCGTTGGCGGCCTTGAGCAGGTGTTCGGCTTCCTGGATGTCCGGGCGACGCTGGAGGATGTCTGACGGCAGGCCGGCTGGCACTTCGGCCAGTTGGTCGGCATCGAGCTGCAGCGGCTTGGCCAGGTCGGCCGGAATACCGGTGCCCAGCAACACGGTCAGGCTGTTGACGTCCTGGGCGACCAGGCGCTGGTACTGCGAGTACTTGACCCGGGCGCCTTCCACGGCGGTGCGCGCCTGGCTGACATCCAGTGCCGAAGCCACGCCGACTTCGTTGCTGCGACGGGTGAGGTTGTAGCTTTCCTCGTAGGTCTTCAGCGTTTCTTCGGTCAGCTTGAACAGCGCCTGATCGGCCTGCCAGGTGTAATAGGCGTTGGCCACGCTGGCCACCAGGGCGATCTGCGTGGAGCGGCGCGCCTGCTCGCTGGACAGGTAGGTTTCCAACGCCTGCTCGGTCAGGCTGCGCACACGGCCAAACAGGTCCAGCTCATAGGCACTGACGCCCAGGGTGGCCGAGTACTGGCTGGTTATACCCGATTCACCGGTTTGCGACATGTTTGCCGGCACGCGCTGGCGGCTGCCACTGCCGGTGGCCGAAACCGCCGGGAACAGGTCGGCACGCTGGATGCGGTATTGCGCGCGGTAGGCGTCGATGTTCAACGCGGCGACGCGCAGGTCGCGGTTGTTGACCAGCGAGGTCTGGATCAGTTGCTGCAGTGCCGGGTCGTGGAAGAACTGGCGCCAGCCCTGTTCGGCGGCGGCAACGTCTGCCGACTGGGTCGGCGAGTACGCAGGGCCTTGCGGCCACTGCGCTGCCACCGGCGATTCCGGGGTCTGGTAGTCGGGAATCAGCGAGCAGCCGCCAAGAATGAAAGCGGTTACCGCCAGGGACAACAAAGACTTGGTCATTGCCCAGCCTCATAACGTGGAGTTTCAGGGGTGACGTCTTTTTCCGGCTCTTTGCTGCCGAACAGCGACGACACTGCGACGAAGAATAGCGGTACCCAGAAGATAGCCAGCACGGTCGCACTGATCATGCCGCCGATCACGCCGGTACCAATGGCGTGCTGGCTGCCGGCGCCGGCGCCACTGGCGATGGTCAACGGTACCACGCCGAGGATGAACGCCAGCGAGGTCATGATGATCGGGCGCAGACGCATGCGGCACGCTTCGATCGCCGCGTCGTACAGGCTGCGGCCTTGCTCGTGCAGCTCCTTGGCGAACTCGACGATCAGGATGGCGTTCTTCGCCGCCAGGCCGATGGTGGTCAACAGGCCGACCAGGAAGTACACGTCGTTGGACAAACCGCGCAGGCTGGTGGCGATCAGGGCACCGATGATACCCAGCGGTACTACCAGCACCACGGCGATCGGGATCGACCAGCTTTCGTACAGGGCTGCCAGGCACAGGAACACGAACAGTACCGAGAGGGCGAACAGCGCCGGCATTTGCGAGCCGGAGAGTTTTTCCTCGTAGGACATGCCGGTCCAGGAGAAGCCAATGCCGCTTGGCAGTTCGCCAGCAATGCGCTCGACCTCGGCCATGGCTTCACCGGTACTGTAGCCCGGTGCTGGCGCACCCAGAATTTCCATTGCCTCGACACCGTTGTAGCGCGACAGCTTGGGCGAACCGTAGGTCCACTCGCCCTTGGCGAAGGAAGAGAACGGCACCATCTCGCCAGCGCCATTGCGCACATACCACTTCTGCAGGTCTTCCGGGCTCATCCGGGAGTTTGGTTCGCCCTGGATGTACACCTTCTTGACCCGGCCACGGTCGATGAAGTCGTTGACGTAGCTGGCACCCAAGGCAATCGACAGGGTGTTGTTGATGTCGGTGATGGTCACGCCCAGGGCGCTGGCACGTTCGTCATCGATGGTCAGCTGGTACTGCGGCTCGTCGTTCAGGCCGTTGGGGCGCACGGCACTGAGGATCTTGCTTTGTGCTGCCTTGGCCAGGAACTGGTTGCGCGCTTCCATCAGCTTCTCATGGCCGACACCGCCGCGGTCCTGCAGGAACACGTCGAAGCCGGTGGCGTTACCCAGTTCGAGCACTGCTGGCGGGGCGAAGGCGAACACCATGGCATCGCGGAAGGTGAAGAAGTGCTGCTGGGCACGCTGGGCCAGGGCGAACACGCTGTTCTCCTTGGAGCGCTCATCCCAAGGCTTGAGCATGATGAACGCCATACCCGAGCTCTGGCCGCGACCGGCGAAGTTGAAGCCGTTGACGGTGAACACGGATGCCACGGTGTCGGCTTCTTCCTTCAGCAGATACTCACGCATCTGGTCGACCACCACCTGGGTACGCTCGGCACTGGAACCGGCCGGGGTCTGTACCTGGGCGAACAGTACGCCTTGGTCTTCCTCAGGCAGGAAGGCGGTAGGAATACGGGCGAACAGCCAGATCATGCCAACGACGATCAGTGCATAGGCCAGCAGGAACGGCACCTTGTTGCGCAGGATGGTACCAACGCTGCGTTCGTAGCCGGTTACGCTGCGGTCGAAGTTGCGGTTGAACCAGCCAAAGAAGCCACGCTTGGCCACATGGTGCTCGCCCTTCTTCAGCGGCTTGAGCATGGTGGCGCACAGGGCCGGGGTGAAGATAAGCGCCACCAGCACCGACAGGCCCATGGCCGAGACGATGGTGATGGAGAACTGCCGGTAGATCACACCCGTGGAACCCCCGAAGAACGCCATGGGCAGCAGTACCGCCGACAGCACCAGGGCAATACCCACCAGGGCGCCCTGGATCTGCTCCATCGAGCGCTTGGTCGCTTCCTTGGGCGGCAGGCCTTCTTCGGACATTACCCGCTCGACGTTCTCCACCACGACGATGGCGTCGTCCACCAGCAAGCCGATGGCCAGGACCATGGCGAACATGGTCAGGGTGTTGATGCTGAAGCCCGCAGCGGCGAGGATGCCGAAGGTACCCAGCAACACCACCGGAACGGTCATGGTGGTGATGATGGTGGCGCGGAAGTTCTGCAGGAACAGGTACATCACCAGGAACACCAGGACCACGGCTTCGATCAGGGTGTGGATCACACCGCTGATCGATTCGGTGACCACCGGGGTGGTGTCATACGGGAATACGGCTTTCACCCCCGGCGGGAAGAACGGTTCCAGGTCGGAGATGGTCTGGCGCAGCGCCTTGGCGGTGTCCAGGGCGTTGGCGCCGGTTGCCAGTTTTACCGCCAGGCCGGAAGCCGGCTTGCCGTTGAACTGGGCACTGACCGCGTAGTTTTCACCGCCCAGGCCTACCTGGGCGACATCACCCAGACGTACCTGCGAACCGTCGCTGTTGACCTTGAGCAGGATCTTTTCGAACTGCTCGGCAGTCTGCAGACGGGTCTTGCCGATGATGGTGGCGTTCAGCTGGGTACCCGGCAACGCTGGCAGGCCGCCGAGCTGACCGGAAGACACCTGCACGTTCTGCGCGGCCACGGCGGTCTTGACGTCGACCGGGGTCAGCTGGAACTTGTTCAGCTTGGCCGGATCGAGCCAGATACGCATGGCGTACTGGGCACCGAACACCTGGAAGTCACCCACGCCCGCAGTACGCGAGATCGGGTCCTGCATGTTGGAGACGATGTAGTTGGCCAGGTCGTCCTTGGTCATGCTGCCGTCTTCGGACACCAGGCCGATCACCAGCAGGAAGTTTTTAACGGCCTTGGTAACGCGGATACCTTGCTGCTGCACTTCTTGCGGCAGCAGCGGGGTGGCCAGGTTCAGCTTGTTCTGTACCTGCACCTGCGCAGTGTCGGCGTTGGTGCCTTGCTCGAAGGTAGCGGTAATGGTCATGCTGCCGTCGGAGTTACTCTCCGACGACACATAACGCAGGTTGTCGATACCGTTGAGCTGCTGCTCGATCACCTGTACCACGGTGTCCTGCACGGTTTGCGCCGAGGCGCCCGGGTAGGTCACGGCGATGGCGATGGCCGGCGGCGCGATGCTGGGGTACTGGTTGATCGGCAACTTCAGGATCGACAAGGCACCGACCAGCATGATCACCAAGGCGATCACCCAGGCGAAGATCGGGCGATCGATAAAGAACTTCGACATGGTTTACTCCGCTTTGGCGTCTGCTTTCGCCGCGTTGGCCTGATCAGGGCTGGCCGGCTTCTTGACGTTGGTGGCTTCGCTGACCTTCACTTCGACGCCCGGGCGCACGTACTGCAGCCCTTCGGTGATCAGGCGGTCACCCGGGTTGAGGCCTTCCTCGATCAGCCAGTCGCTGCCCAGGGTACGGTTGGCTTTGAGCTGGCGCAGCTCGACCTTGTTCTCCTGGTTGACCACCAGCGCGGTCGGCGCGCCTTTGAGGTCGCGGGTCACGCCCTGTTGCGGTGCCAGGATGGCGTTGGCGTTGACACCGGCCTTCAGCCGCGCATGCACGAACATGCCAGGCAGCAGGGTGTGGTCGGGGTTGGGGAAGATGGCGCGCAGGGTGACCGAGCCGGTGGTCTCGTCGACCGCGACTTCGGAGAACTCCAGGCGACCTTCCTGCTTGAACAGGCTGCCGTCTTCCAGCACCAGCTGTACCGAGGCGGTGTTGTCGCCGGCCTTCTGCAACTGGCCGCTTTCCAGGTCACGGCGCAGCTTGAGCAGCTCGGCGGTGGACTGGGTGACGTCGACGTAGATCGGGTCGAGCTGCTGGATGGTGGCCATGGCGTTGCTCTGGCCATTGCTCACCAGCGCACCTTCGGTGACCGAAGAACGGCCGATACGGCCACTGATCGGTGCCAGCACCTTGGTGTAGCGCAGGTCGATCTGGGCGCTTTTCAGCGAAGCCTCGGCCTGCAATCGTTTGGCATTGGCGTCGTCGTATTCCTGTTTGGAAACGGCTTGCTCGTCGATCAGTTGCTTGTAGCGCTCAGCCAGCGAGCGGGTAGCCTGCAGGTTGGCCTGGGCATTGGCCAGGGTGGCTTCGTACACGGCTGGGTCGATCTGGTAGAGCTGCTGGCCTTCCTTGACCTCACTGCCTTCCTTGAACAGGCGCTTGAGGATAATGCCGTTGACCTGCGGGCGCACTTCGGCGATGCGGTAGGCACTGGTACGCCCCGGCAATTCCGAGGTCAGGGTGAAGGCTTGGGGCTGGATGGTCACGACGCCGACCTGAGGAGCCTGCGCCGCTGGCGCTGCTTCTTCTTTCTTACAGCCACTGAGCAGGGTTGCCAGGGCGACGGCGGAAACCAGAGCGGTAACGGCTGGCTTGAATTGCATGAGGATCCTCGGGTCGCTGGAGCAGGGAGACGCTCAAGAGTAGTGGAAGTGTCTTGATCTGGAAAAGATGCTATCCGGTAGATAAATAGCTTGCTAAGGAATATACTTACATTCATGGTTGTTTGTAAATACCGCTGAGTTGTACTTAGGTACCGCCACAGCCCTTGATTAGCTCATCCGCGAGGCTCCCTGCAGAGGTGCCCCCGGAGCGTTTCCCGTACGCGCTGCGCGTTCGGGCCAGATGAGGTTGTACTGCCATGGTCCGTCGAACCAAAGAGGAAGCCCAGGAAACCCGCGCCCAGATCATCGAGGCGGCGGAAAAGGCCTTCTACAAGCGCGGGGTTGCGCGAACCACCCTGGCCGACATCGCCGAACTGGCGGGTGTGACGCGCGGGGCGATCTACTGGCACTTCAACAACAAGGCTGAGCTGGTGCAGGCGCTGCTCGACAGCCTGCACGAGACCCATGACCATTTGGCGCGGGCCAGCGAAAGCGAGGACGAAGTCGACCCGCTTGGCTGCATGCGCAAGCTGTTGTTGCAGGTGTTCAACGAGCTGGTGCTCGATGCCCGAACCCGGCGTATCAATGAAATCCTGCATCACAAGTGCGAGTTCACCGATGACATGTGTGAAATTCGCCAGCAGCGCCAGGGCGCGGTGCTGGATTGCCACAAGGGCATCACCCTGGCGCTAGCCAATGCCGTGCGCCGGGGCCAGTTGCCTGGCGAGCTGGATGTCGAGCGCGCGGCGGTGGCCATGTTTGCCTATGTCGATGGCCTGATCGGGCGCTGGCTGTTGCTGCCTGACAGTGTCGATCTGTTGGGTGATGTCGAAAAATGGGTCGACACCGGGTTGGATATGCTGCGCTTGAGCCCGGCGCTGCGCAAATGACACTTTGTTAAGGATTGTGAGGGAGTGTTTCCCCTTTGTATTAAGCGGGGATTAAAGGCGGGGTCGGCGGGTGGCCCCGGGCTTCATCGCCCCCGCAGTTGCCGGTCGGGCAATGCCACTGCGGCTACTAGCCCGAGCACCGCAATCAGGGCACTCCCCATCAGTAAATGACGGAATGTTTCAGTCAGGCGCGCCTGTGTCACCAGGTCCACTTCACCGGCCTTCAGGCTCCCCAGCAACGGGTTACCCAGCATTTCGAATCCGCCCTGATGCAGCAGCGCCAGCAACAGGCTGGACATGCACGCCACGCCCATGGCCCCGCCCAGCGAACGGAACAGGTTGGTGGTGCTGGTGGCCACACCAATGTCTTTGCTTTCCACCGCGCTTTGCGTGCCCACCAGCGATGTCGGGAACTGCAGCCCGCAGGCGATGCCGGTCAGCAGCATGAACAGCGCGCTGAGCAAAGCCGATTGTGGCGGCGTTAGCGCCATGGCGAAAATGGCCACGGGCATCAACAACGCACCGGCCAGAATCTGCGGCTTGTAGCGCCCCGTGCGGCTGGTCATGCGACCGCCGGTGAAGGCGCCAAGGGGCAGGCCCATGGCCAGTGGCAACAGGTGCAGCGCGGCGCTGTCGGCGCCAGCACCCGTGATGCCCTGGTAGCGCAACGGCATGAGCATCGTCAGGGAAATCGACTGGAAGCTGGCGAAGAAGATCACCCCCCAGCACAGCACCGCCACCCGATTGCTGAACAAGCCCAAGGGCAATAGCGGCTCCGGGCAGCGCCGCTCATGGGCGATGAACAACGCCAGGCCCAGTACAGCGCAGGCGAACAGGGCCAGTACGGCAGGATCAATCCAGGCGTGGCCCTGACCGACCAAGGTGATGCCCAGCAACAAGCTGCCCAGGCCGAGTATCAGCAGCACGGCGCCGAGGTAATCCACCTGGGCCTCGCGTCGCTGCGCCGGCATGCCACCGAGGGCACGGCGGATCGCCCACAAGGCAACCAGCCCCAGCGGCAGGTTGATCCAGAATACCCAGCGCCACGACAAGTACTCGGTCAGCCAGCCGCCCAGCACTGGCCCGGCGACGCTGGCTACGGCGTACATGCTGCTGAAATAACCCTGGTAGCGGCCGCGCTCACGCGGTGGCACGAAATCGCCGATGATCGCCTGGCTGACAGAGACCATGCCGCCCGCGCCAATGCCCTGCAGTACACGGGCCAGCACCAGCTGTTGCATGTCCTGGGCCATGGCGCACGCGATGGAGGCCAGGGTGAACAGGCTGATACCGGTCAGGATCATCCGCCGCCGCCCGTACAGATCGCCCAGTTTGCCGTAGATCGGCACGGCCACGGTCATCGCCACCATGTAACCGGAGATCACCCAGGCCAGCAGGCCGACATCGTTGAACTGGGCGGAAATCGCCGGCAGCGAGACGGCGACGATGGTCTGGTCCAGTGCGCCGAGGAAAATGGCCAGCATGAGAGCGGTGAGCACATTGCGCAGGGTGGTGGGGGGCAGGGCGGCGGTCACGGGAATACCTTGTCTGTCTGTTACGGCCTCTTTGTGGGCACGTCGGATTGTAACCTGAGTTAGGTAGCTTCCTATGTACTATCTGCATCCCCTATGCCGAATCGGCATTGGCGCATTCATCCAGTGCTGCATGGCTGCGTGATATCGTTGGTATGCCACAGAGGCTGAAATTCGCGGCCTGCACCAGCTTGGTGCAACATTATGCCGCAGGTTTTTCAGTGTGCTGTCTCCCACACCTTTTATTCCTCTGCCTGCATGTCGAGCATGACCGCCCAGATGGCGACGGTTGGAACAGGTCAGGTAGACCCGATTACAGGGGTCGGTAGTTACCGTTCAAATTTCAACTTAAATTGCGGAGTGATCATGCCCAAGGCTTCCCATCAAGATCTGCGTTTTGCCTTCCGCGAGCTGCTCGCTTCAGGTTCCTGTTACCACACTGCATCGGTGTTCGACCCGATGTCGGCGCGCATTGCCGCAGACCTCGGCTTCGAGGTCGGTATCCTTGGTGGTTCCGTTGCTTCATTGCAGGTATTGGCCGCGCCGGACTTTGCCCTCATTACCCTCAGCGAGTTCGTCGAGCAAGCCACCCGTATTGGCCGGGTAGCGCAACTGCCCGTGCTGGCTGACGCCGACCATGGCTATGGCAACGCGCTAAACGTGATGCGCACGGTGATCGAACTGGAGCGCGCCGGCGTGGCTGCGTTGACCATCGAGGACACCTTGCTGCCTGCCCAGTTCGGGCGCAAGTCTACCGACCTGATTCCGGTCGAGGAGGGCGTTGGCAAGATTCGTGCGGCGCTGGAGGCACGGGTCGATTCGTCGTTGTCGATCATTGCCCGCACCAACGCAGGCGTGCTGACCACCGAAGAAATCATCGTGCGCACCCAGAGCTACCAGAAAGCCGGTGCCGATGGCATCTGCATGGTGGGGGTAAAGGACTTCGAGCAGCTTGAGCAAATTGCCGAGCATCTGACCGTGCCGCTGATGCTGGTCACCTATGGCAACCCGAACCTGCGCGATGACGAGCGCCTGGCGCGCCTGGGCGTGCGTATCGTGGTCGATGGCCACGCGGCCTACTTTGCTGCGATCAAGGCCACCTACGACTGCCTGCGCCTGCAACGCGGCCAGCAGAACAAGTCGGAAAACCTCAGCGCGACCGAACTCTCGCACACCTACACCCAACCCGAGGACTACATCCGCTGGGCCAAGGAATACATGAGCGTGGAAGAGTGACCGGCGGCGCGCCGTCAACTCAACGGACGGCGCTCAAGGTTGCGGTGTGAGGCACGCAATGTGCCTGCTCGCAGCTGTTGGCGGCACTGGGCTGGCTGCGTAGCAGCTCGGCGCGCCAACAGGCTGAGCCGTACAGCCCTGCGACAGCAGTCAGGGCCATGACAAGGGCGACTCTTCTTGATTTGATGCCCATGGTACTCACCTCCAGTTACAGCGACAGGTGATACCGTTAAGCGTAGGTCATTTCTCACGTTACATCAGAGATCCCGGTCCCACTCGGGTTCGTTCTTGAACCGCTGCACCAGAAAATCCAGCATGCTGCGCAAGGTTGCCGGCATGTGCTTGCGTGACGTGTACACCGCATTCAGGTTCAGTTCGCGGGGCTTTGCCTCGGGCAGCAGGCGCACCAGTTCGCCCCGGCGCAGGGCGTCGGCGGCCTGGTAGGTTGGCAGCATGGCGATACCCGCGCCAGCCAGCGCGGCCTTTTGCAATGTCATGGCTTCGTTTGCACTGATATTCCCCGTCACCGGCACGGCGATCTGTTGGCCGCCCACGTCGAAATGCCACAGGCTATGGCCGAAATAGGCATGGGTCAGGCAGTTATGCCGGCTCAGTTCTTCGACCCGCTGTGGGGTGCCATGCTCAAGCAGGTAGGCGGGGGACGCACACACCACCGAGCGGCATATGCTCAGGCGCCGGGCGATCAGGTTGGGGTCCAGGTCGTTGCTGGTGCGGATGGCCAGGTCGATACGCTCGTCCACCAGGTTGACGGTACGGTCGAGCATCTGCAGTTCCACGTTCACACCTGGATAGCGCCGCACATAGGCCGCCACCGCATCCACCAGCTGCGCCTGGCCAAAGGACGTACTGACGCTGATGCGCAATGCGCCCTTGGGCGCGTCATCCGGCTGTTGCACGGCAGCCTGCAGGTCACCGGCCAACTCCAGCAACTGCCGACAGCGTGGCAGGGTTTCCTGGCCGGCGGCGGTGAGGCTGAGCTTGCGTGTGGTGCGCTGCATCAGGCGCGCGCCCACCCAGTCTTCCAGCGCTGCCAGATAGCGCGACACCACCGGCCGCGATAGCTGCAAATGATCCGCCGCTGCCGACTGGCTACCCAGGTCGACGACGGTGACGAAAACGCGCATGGCGTTGAGACGGTCCATGATTTGCCCGGTTTCAGAAACAAACTATGTTCGAGCATCGCATTTTTTGTCATGGATCGGGCAACTAAGCTGTTGGCCATCGTTATCTGGAAGGCGTTGCCAATGTCCCTGTTCACTCCCTTGCGTGGCCTGCTGCTGGCCTGCGTTACCCTGGCCGGCCCGGTGCTGGCCGCCGAACCCTTGAAGCTGGAAGTCTACAACCCTGGGCATGAGGCCATCTTCCCGGTCAGTTCGGTGATTGTCAGTGGCGAGCACGATGCCGTGCTGGTCGATGCCCAGTTCGGTAAGGCCCAGGCCCAGCAACTGGTGCAGCGCCTGCGAGCTGGTGGCAAGCACCTGACTACCATCTATATCAGCCACGGTGACCCGGATTACTACTTCGGCCTGGACACCCTGACAAATGCTTTCCCCGACGCCAAGGTGCTGGCCTCGGCCGCCACTGTCGCGCATATCCGTCAGACCATGGACCCCAAGCTGGCGTACTGGGGCCCGCAGATGGGGGCAGACAAACCGGCACGGCTGGTGCTGCCACAGGTACTGGAAGGCAACCGATTGACGCTGGAAGGGCAGGCCCTTGAGGTGGTTGGCCTTGACGGTCCGCAACCAGACCGCAGCTTTGTGTGGATCCCGTCGATCAAGGCGGTGGTCGGCGGCGTGGTGGTGTCCGAGCACATTCATGTGTGGATGGCCGATACCCAGACGGCCCAGTCGCATACCGACTGGCTCGGCACCCTGGCGCACATCGAATCGCTGGCGCCGCGTACGGTCATCCCGGGCCATTACCTGGGGAACAGCAGCCGCTCGCTGGAGGCTGTGCGTTTCACGGCGAACTACATTCGTGACTTCGATGCCCAAGCGGCCAAGGCAAAAGACGCGGGTGCCTTGATCGAGGCGATGAAGCAACGTTACCCGGGCCTGGCCGATGAAAGCTCCCTGGAGCTGGGTGCCAAGGTCGCCAAGGGCGAGATGAAGTGGTAATTCCGTTCAATTGATGGAGAGTATCCCATGAGCAAGATCGCAATCATCGGTGCCACTGGCCGTGCTGGCAGCCAGTTGCTGGAAGAGGCCCTGCGCCGTGGCCACAGTGTATTGGCCATCGCCCGTGACCCTTCGAAACTGGAGGGCCGGGAGGGAGTGACCGTCAAGGCGCTGGATGCCAAGGACGGCGCGGCCCTGCAAGCCGCGGTCACGGGCGTGGATGCCGTGCTGAGCGCTGCGCATTTCTCGACCATCGAGCCGCACGCGATCATCGAGCCGGTCAAGCGGGCCGGGGTCAAGCGCTTGCTGGTGGTGGGCGGTGCGGGCAGCCTGCTGTTGCCGTCGGGGCACCGGGTGATCGACAGCCCGGACTTCCCGGAAGCCTACAAGGCCGAGGCCACTGCCGGGGTGCGTTTTCTGGAGGCGCTGCAACGGGAGCCGAACCTGGACTGGACCTTCCTGTCGCCGTCGGCGGAGTTTGTCGAAGGTGAGCGCAGCGGGCGGTACACGCTGGGCAAGGATCATCTGCTGATTGGTGCGGATGGCAAGAGTTGGATCACCTTTGCCGATTATGCGATTGCCATGATCGATGAGCTGGAAAAGCCGGCGCATTCGCGGCAGCGTTTTACCGTCGGGTATTGAGTCGCCCCCTTCGCGGGCATGCCCGCGAAGGGGCTTCATAGGCTGGCCTGGCTCTCCAGCCAGTCCAGCAATTCCACCAACCCCGGCGGCAAGCTTCTGGCCTGGCTCACCAGGTAATACCCCTTGCCGGTCATCACCTTCAGCGCAAACGGCATGCATAGCCGCCCCCCGCGCAGGTCATCCCCAATCAGCGACCAGTCGCCAATTGCCACCCCGGTCCCCTGCGAGGCCATGGCCATCGCCATGTCCAGCGTCTCGAAATGCTGCTTGGGCCCATGAGCGGCCAACGTCACCCCGGCCGCCTGCAACCACAACCGCCAGTCATGTTCATCCCGTGATGGATGCAGCAGCATGTGCCGCGCCAGGTCCTCCACCTGGCGCAATGGTATCGGCCCGTCGCATAGCGAGGGCGCACACACCGGCGTCAGCTGTTCATCGAACAACTTGCGCACCTGTAACCCGTGGTTCGGCGTGTCGCCATACACCACCGCCGCATCAAAGCCCTCCCGGCGGAAGTCCACCCCGTGCTGCACCGTGGTCGTCAGCTCCACCGGCACATCCGGGCGCAGTGCTTGCCACTCCATCAGGCGTGGCAGTAACCAACGCATCACGCAGGTGGGCGCCTTGAGCTGCAAAGTCGTGCTGCGTCCGCCCACCTCATTCACGCCTTGTTCGATCAGTGCGAACACCTGCTGCACCCGTGGCAGCCAGTCCTGGCCTTCACGGGTCAGGCTCAGCCCACGGGCCTGGCGCTGGAACAACGCATACCCCAGGTGCTCCTCAAGGGCCGCGATCTGGCGGCTGACGGCGCCTTGCGTGATGTGTAGCTGTTGCCCGGCACGGGTGAAATTGCAGTGCTGGGCGGTCACCAGAAAGGTGTGCAGGGCGGCTAAGGGCGGTAGGCGTTTCATTGCGATAAGCCATGATTACAGGACATGGCTAGTATGTGTTTTTTTGCATTGTGGTGGTAGTCATGGGTTGGGTCCAATAAGCACATAACCCAACCAGATTCATGGTGAACCCTGATGGCAACGTGCGGCGAAGTACTGGTCAAACTCCTTGAAGGCTATGGCGTGGACCATGTCTTCGGCATTCCCGGTGTACATACCGTGGAGCTCTATCGCGGCCTGGCGGGTTCGTCCATTCGCCACATCACCCCGCGCCACGAGCAGGGTGCCGGGTTCATGGCTGACGGCTATGCGCGCACCCGTGGCAAACCCGGAGTGTGCTTCATCATCACTGGCCCGGGCATGACCAACATCACCACGGCGATGGGCCAGGCCTATGCCGATTCGATCCCGATGCTGGTGATTTCCAGCGTGCAGTCCCGTGACCAGTTGGGCGGTGGCCGTGGCAAGCTGCACGAGCTGCCCAACCAGGCGGCGCTGGTGTCGGGTGTGGCTGCGTTTTCTCACACCTTGATGAGTGCAGCAGACCTGCCGCAGGTGCTGGCCCGGGCATTTGCCGTGTTCGACAGTGCCCGACCACGCCCGGTGCATATCGAAATCCCGCTCGACGTGCTGGTCGAACCGGCTGATTTCCTGCTGCCGGGCCGGCCCGTGCGCGGTAGCCGTGCGGGGGCTGCCCCGCAAGCTGTAACACAGATGGCTGAGCGCCTGGCCTGTGCAAAGCGGCCGTTGATTCTGGCTGGGGGTGGCGCGTTGGCAGCCGGTGCTGCCCTGGCACGCCTGGCCGAACACCTTCAGGCACCGGTGGCGCTCACCATCAATGCCAAGGGTTTGCTGCCGGCCAGCCACCCGCTGCAAATCGGTTCGACCCAGTCGTTGCCTGCCACGCGGGCGCTCGTCGCCGAGGCCGACGTGGTGCTGGCGATCGGTACCGAACTGGCTGAAACCGATTATGACGTGACGTTCAAGGGTGGCTTCGAGATCCCGGGAAGCCTGCTGCGCATCGACATCGACCCGGACCAGACCGTGCGCAATTACCTGCCGGAGCTGGCGCTGGTGGCTGATGCCGAATTGGCCGCCGAAGCGCTGCTCGGTGCTTTGCAGACTCAGCTGCAACCCGTGCGTGAAAGCACCTGGGGTGTGGCCCGGGTGGCCAATCTGCGCCAGGCTCTGGCGGCAGGCTGGGACCAGTCGACACTGAGCCAGACGCGTTTGCTGAGCGCCATTCTTGAGCGCCTGCCCAATGCCATCCTGGTGGGCGATTCGACCCAGCCGGTGTACACCGGCAACCTGACCCTGGACATGGATCAGCCACGTCGCTGGTTCAATGCCTCGACCGGCTACGGCACCCTGGGTTATGCGCTACCTGCGGCCATGGGCGCCTGGCTCGGGAGTGCGGAGCAAACCGGACAGCGTGCGCCTGCGGTGTGCCTGATTGGCGATGGTGGTATGCAATTCACCCTGCCGGAGCTGGCCAGCGCGGTGGAGGCGCAGGTGCCGCTGATCGTGCTGCTGTGGAATAACCAGGGGTACGAGGAAATCAAGAAGTACATGGTCAACCGGGCGATCGAGCCTGTTGGTGTGGATATTCATACGCCGGACTTCATCGGCGTGGCGCGGGCGTTGGGCGCGGCGGCGGAGAATGTGGCGGATGTGGCGCAGTTGCAGGCGGCGCTGGGGCAGGCGGTGGAACGCAAGGGGCCGACCTTGATTCAGGTGGACCAGAATCAGTGGCAAGGGACAGTTTCGGGTTGAACTGAAGCTGTTGCCTGTACCGACCCTTTCGCGGGCGAGCCCGCGAAGAGGCCGGTACAGCCACCAAAAAGTTTTAGACAGCAGTGGCTCTCAATCTGGCCACATCCCGAATCGGCGGCGCTCCATACAGCCTGCTGTACTCCCGGCTGAACTGCGACGGGCTCTCATACCCCACCCGATAAGCCGCCACCGCCGCCTCCAGCCCGTCATTGAGCATCAACCTCCGCGCCTCCTGCAGGCGCAGCTGTTTCTGGTACTGCAACGGGCTCATCGACGTCACTGCCTTGAAGCGGTGATGCAGGGTCGAGGTGCTGAGGTTGACCTCCCGGGCCAGGTCCTCGATACGCAGCGGCTGTTGATAGTTGTTGTTGAGCCAGGTAATGGCCTGGCAAACCCGGTGCGTCTGGCTGTTGGCCAAGGCAATCTCGTACAGCCGATAACCCTGCGGCCCGCGCAACAAACGGTAGAGAATTTCACGGCGGAACAACGGCGCCAACATCGCGATATCGCGCGGTGTGTCCAGCAGTCGGATCAGCCTCAGCAGGGCATCCAGCAATGGCGCATCGGTTCTGTCCACATACAAACCGCGACCGGAAGGCCGGTTGGGCACCAGCATCGGCCCGCTCTCGGCAATCAGCTGGCTGATCTCTGCCGGGTCCAGGTCTATGCGCAATCCAAGGCTGGGGTGTTCGGGGCTGGCGTCGAGCTTTACGCCGCTCAGTGGCAGGGTTACCGAAACCACCATGTAGTGCAGCGGGTCGTAGGCATATTGTTCGTCACCGAGGAACAGGCTTTTGCTGCCCTGGGCCAGGATGCACAGCGCGGGTTGAGCGAGGGTCGGCACCGAGCGCACGTTCTCGGTGTAGCGCACCAGGAACAAGCCATCGATGGCCGAGGCCGGGCCGTGGGGCTCGCCGGCATGGCGGCGGATCAGTTCCGCAAGCTCCTGGCGCTGCAATTCCAGGGGTGGGTCGATGGGTGTCGGTGTGGTCATGGTAGATTTCCTCTGCTGACCGACGCAGCATAGGTTTGGGCAATGGCGGGCGCTAGTCGAAAGCTGCACGTCGATTGCCTGATCCTGCCGCGCTGCAGGATCAGGCAATCGGCATGCAGTAATGGCCTAACGCGCCGCGCGAGGCAGCCCCTAACCTTGGCAGCCTGGCTTTTCCGTCCGCCTGCTTCAAGGAGATTGTGCAATGACCTCAAAACAACCGGTCACCCACCTTGCTTTCATCCGTGCCAGCAGCGGGCGCTCGGCCGAGTTGGGGGCGCGACTGCGTGACCTGCTCGAACCCTCGCTGCGAGCGCCGGGCTGCCTGAGTTTCACGGTACAGCGCTCCCAGGCGGATGCCGACCTTTGGTTGCTCAGCGGTAGCTGGCAGGACCAGCAGGCGATGAGTGGCTACTTCGCCTCGCCAACGTTGGAGGTGTTTGGCGAGTTGGTGCAGGCACAGGTGGTCAGCAGCTTGGACCTGCATACCTTCGATTGATCAGTGATGGGGTAAAATGACCGCCTTGTTCAACCAGGTGGATAGCAACATGGCACGTAGGGAATTCCCGCATTTCGAAGCGGTTTCGGCAATGGTCCCGGTCGAGGGGGGCGGCTACAACGCGGCCATTGCGGTCAAGGCCTTGGGCATGGGCGGCGCGCCGCGTTTTCACAAGGTACTGGACGGGCAGGTGTTCAAGGGGGCCGTAGCCGCCGACGAAGCGGCTACGGCCGAGCTGCAACGCCTGCAAGGCGTCAGCGAAGAGGGCGAGCTGATCTGGTGATCAGGCCGGCGGGCGGGCCATCTTGAACAGGTTGCCCAGCTCGAAGTAGTCCGCCGGGCCACCGCCACGCAGGATCGGTTCGGCGGCAGCGGTGTCGTAGATGCCGTTTTTCAGCAGGTGCTCGGCAATGTGCACCGCCACCACCTCACCCAGGATCAGCCAGCTGGGCACTAGCGCCTGGTCTGCCCGCTTGAGCTGCACGATCTGGCTGACCTTGCACTCGAAGGCCACGGGGGTTTCCCCCACGCGCGGTACGTTGACGATGCTCGACGGCGTGGCAGTGAGGCCGCTCAATTCAAATTCGTTTACTTCGGCCGCAACCGGTGCGCAGCTCTGGTTCATCTGCTCAGCCAGCGGGCGGGTGGCCAGGTTCCAGACAAATTCGCCGGTCTGTTCGATGTTGTTCAGGCTGTCTTTGCGCCCGACGCTGCAGAAACCGATGATTGGCGGGATGTAGTTGAACGCGTTGAAAAAGCTGTAGGGCGCCAGGTTCAGGCGGCCTTCACGGTCTTGCGAGGAGATCCAGCCGATGGGGCGGGGGCCGACGATGGCGTTGAACGGGTCGTGGGGCAGGCCGTGGCCTTTGGCGGGTTCGTAGTAATACATCTGTGCTGGGCTTGCTGGCCCACCTCCTGGGTTGCGAGGTGCCTAGTGTGCCAAGCCTGTGCCCGTCTGCAAATGATCAAGCCCGGCCAAAGCCGGGCTGGGTGCTCGCATCGGGGATCAACTGATGCGGTGGGCGTTGGTGCGGTCGAAACCGTCTTCGGCGAAGCGTTGGCCACCGGTGCGGTCGAAACCGTCTTCGGCGAAGCGTTGGCCACCGGTGCGGTCGAAGCCGTCTTCGGCGAAGCGTTGGCCACCGGTGCGGTCGAAGCCGTCTTCGGCGAAGCGTTGGCCACCAGTGCGGTCGAAGCCATCTTCGGCAAAGCGTTGGCCACCAGTGCGGTCGAAACCATCTTCAGCGTAGGTAGCGGACTGGCTCTGTACCGCTGCAAACGTGTGGGCGTTGGTACGGTCGAAGCCATCTTCGGCGTAAGCGGCAGCTGCGAAAACCGAGAGGGCCAGGGTAAGGATCAGTTTGTTTTTCATGGTCGTTGCTCCAAGGGCTACAAGGGTTGTTTGTTTCTATGGGTTTAATCCTACGCCTATTAATTTGATTAAAAAGCGCAAAAAATAGCGATTAAAAATCTAATTATTCGATCTATATGGGAGCGCTTCGCGTGAATCACGCTGTGGCATCACCCAAGAGCCGCATGCCCGCGCGTCGTCGTTCTGTCAGCTATTTCAGCTTGAAGGGTGGGAATTAATGGGACGTTAAGAACGAAATATTTTGATTCAAAGATCTATCAACACTTTTTTCATGCATCACCAACCGATTTTTCAGGCCTCGATCAGCACCATCGCCGCACCTCAAACTGGAGCGGCACAACAATGAACAAACTCCCGCAAATCACCTTGGCCTTCTGGGTCATGAAGATCTGCGCTACCACCCTTGGCGAAACGGCGGGCGACTTGCTGTCGATGACGCTGAACGTTGGCTATGCCGTCAGCTCGCTGCTGTTGATCAGCGTGTTCCTGCTGACCTTGCTCGGCCAGCTCTACTCGCGCCGCTACCACCCGATGCTGTATTGGCTGGTGATCCTCTCCACCAGTACCGCCGGCACCACCATGTCCGACTTCATGGACCGCACCCTGGGCCTGGGTTATGCCACGGGGTCGGCCTTGCTCATCGGCATCCTGCTGCTGACCTTCCTGCTGTGGCGCCTGAGCGGCAACCCACTGGATGTCACCCGAATCAAGAACCGCACGGGCGAGCTGTTCTACTGGGTGGCGATCCTGTTTTCCAACACGCTTGGTACCGCCCTGGGCGATTACCTGGCCGATGATTCGGGGCTCGGTTTTGCTGGCGGCGCGTTGCTGATCGGCAGTGCCATTGCCTTGGTAGTGGTGGCCCGCTACTGGACGCGTATTCCAGGCGTCGTGCTGTTCTGGGTGGCGTTCGTGCTTACCCGCCCGTTTGGCGCCACGCTGGGCGATGTCCTGACCAAACCCCATGAAAAGGGTGGCCTGGACTTTGGCACGGTCGGCTCTTCGGCTGTGCTGGGCGGGGTGTTGCTGGTGCTGGTGCTGATGGCCAGCTGGTACCAGCGCCGTGAGCCGCGTCAGGCGTTGGAGATGTCTTGAGCCAGGTTTCAGGAGCTGGTGAGCCGATTAATTGAGCTATTCGGCTCACATGATGAGCCGAATAGGATTAATCATTGGCTCATCGAATCACATCATGCATTCACAATGCATGAAAAAAGGGCGCCCGAAACGGTGCGCCCTTCTTCATTGCGGCAGGCTCAAACTCACTCAGTTGTAATCCGCGAGTGCTGCTTGGTGTCCTTCATGGTTGCATATACCAGAAGCGAACAGGCGATGCAGGCGGTGACGTACCAGTAGAAGCCGCTCTCCATGCCAGCGCTCTTGAACCACAGGGCCACGTATTCGGCGGTGCCGCCGAAGATGGACACGGTCAGGGCGTACGGCAGGCCCACGCCCAGGGCGCGAATTTCCGTCGGGAACAGCTCTGCCTTGACCACTGCGTTGATCGAGGTGTAGCCGCTGACGATGATCAGCGCGGCCATGATCAGGAAGAACGCGCCCCACCAGGTCTGGATGGTGTGCAAGGTGCTGAGGATCGGGACGGTGAACAGGGTGCCGAGCACACCGAAGGCGATCAGGATCGGGCGACGGCCGATCTTGTCGGACAGCCCACCAATCACCGGCTGCAGACACATGAACAGGAACAGTGTGGCGGCCGAGATGGTGGTCGAGTCGCTGATGCTCATGCCCACGGTGTTGACCAGGTACTTCTGCATGTAGGTGGTGTAGGTGTAGAAGGCTAAGGTGCCGCCCATGGTCAGGCCGACCACGGTCATCAGCTCTTTGGGGTGGCGCATCAGGGTGCGCATCAGGCTTTCCTTGGCCTTTTCCTTCTTGGTGAACGAGGCGGTTTCTTCCATGCCGCGACGCAGGTACAGGGCCACCACGGCGCACAGCGCACCGATCACGAACGGCACACGCCAGCCCCAGGCGTACAGCTGCTCGGTGGTCAGGGTCTGCTGCAGGATGATCAGTACTGCCAGGGCGATGAGCTGGCCGGAGATCAGGGTCACGTACTGGAAGCTGGAGAAGAAACCACGGCGGTCCTTGCTGGCCATTTCGCTGAGGTAGGTGGCCGAGGTGCCGTATTCACCACCCACCGACAGGCCCTGCATCAGGCGCGCAATCACCAGCAGGATCGGTGCGGCGACACCGATGGTTTCGTAGCCCGGGGTCAGGGCGATGACCAGCGAGCCTGCGCACATCAGCAGTACCGAAGCCATCAGCGCGGCCTTGCGGCCCTTGCGGTCGGCGTACAGGCCCATCAACCAGCCACCGATCGGGCGCATCAGGAAGCCCACGGCGAAGATCGCGGCGGTGTTGAGCAGTTGTGCGGTGGAGTCGCCGGCCGGGAAGAAGGCCTTGGCGAAGTACAGCGAGAATGCGGCGTAGACGTACCAGTCGTACCATTCGACCATGTTGCCGATGGACCCGCTGAAGATCGACTTCAGGCGGCTGGCGGTGGTTTTTTCCGCGGCGGGCGCAGTGGCCGCCCCGGCGGGCAGGGAGGTGGCGTTATCCATCAGGGATACCTTCTCGTTGTTTTTGTGGAGCGCGCCGTGGCGCAGCTTGCCAAGGCAATTGCAGAAGGTGTGCCAAATGGGTGCGGGGTGATTCATTTGGGGGCGTTGCGAGCTCCGCGAACCCCGTAATAGCAAGCCTTGCAAGGCCCTTGCAGGAGCGGCCTTGCGTCGCGATGGGCTGCAAAGCAGCCCCAAAATCTTGAGTTGATAAGCGGAATCTCGCCTACTAAATCCTGGTCATAAGCGGATTTCCGCTCATTCTCGCCCGACAAAATCCTCGCGCACCAACCCGTGCCGCTGCATCTTTTCATTAAGCGTGCGCCGCGGCAGCTGCAAGGTCTCCATTACCGCCTTGATCTCGCCCCCATGCTGTCGCAACGCTGCGCGCAGGCATTGCGCCTCGAACGCCTCCATCTGCTCGCCCAGCGATTGCCCGGCAGGCGCTACCTCGATGTTTGGCGAACCTAGCCCCAACGCGTGCCGCTCCGCCGCATTGGCCAGCTCGCGAACATTACCTGGCCAGTCATGCGACAGCAGTTGGGCCAGCTGTGGCCCCGACAGCGGCGGTGCGCAGCGTCCAAGCTTTTCGCCTGCTGCACGGGCAAAGTGTTCGAACAGCAGCGCAATGTCCTCGCGCCGCTCACGCAACGGCGCCAGGCGCAGTTCGGCCACGTTCAGGCGGTAGGCCAGGTCTTCGCGAAAACGCCCGGCACGGGCCTCGTCGAGCAGGTCGGGCTTGGTCGCGGCAATGATTCGCAAGTCGATGCTGATGCTCTGGTTAGCCCCCAAACGCTCCAGTTTCTGCTCCTGGATCACCCTTAGCAGCTTGGCCTGTTGCGCCAGTGGCATGCTCTCGATTTCGTCGAGGAACACCGTGCCACCGTTGGCGTACTCCAGTTTGCCGATGCGCTTGCCTTGGGCGCCGGTGAAGGCACCGCTTTCATGGCCGAACAGTTCGGCTTCGAACAGTGCTTCGGGGATGGCCGCGCAGTTGAGGGCAACGAATGGTTTGCCGGCGCGCGGGCCAAAATCGTGCAGGCAGCGGGCGACCCGCTCCTTGCCGCTGCCGGTTTCACCACGAATCAGCACGTTGACTGGCAGGCTGGCCAGGTCCAGCACCTGCCGGCGCAGTTGCTGCAGGCCCTGGGACATACCCAGCAGTGTGCCTTCCAGGCGTGACTTGAGGTCAGCCTGTTCGTGCAGCCGACGGTTTTCAAGGACCAGCTGGCGCTTTTCCAGTGCCCGGCGCAGGCTCCCCAGCAGGTGCTGCGGGGTGAAGGGTTTTTCCAGGAAGTCATAGGCCCCGTTGCGCATGGCTTCTACTGCCATGGGCACATCACCGTGGCCGGTCAGCAGGATCACGGGCAGGTCGGGGTCGTCCGTCTGCAGGCGCTCGAGCAATTGCAGGCCGTCCATGCCTGGCATGCGCACATCGCTGATGATCACCCCCGGAAAGTGCCGTGGCAGGTGTGCCAGGCATTCATCAGCGCGAGCGAACAACTGCACAGTGAAGCCGGACAGGCTCAGCCATTGCTCGACGGCAGTACGGATGCTGGCTTCATCATCGACGACGATCACTGAATTCAACATACAGGCTCCAGGTCACGGGGCAGGGTAAGGCTCAGGCGTGCGCCACCAGGTACGTTTTCGGCCAGCAGTTGGCCCCCGGCCTCGTGGACGATGCCGTAGGAAATGGCCAGGCCCAGGCCCAGCCCTTCACCCACCGGCTTGGTGGTGAAGAACGGGTCGAACACCTTCGCCAGGTCGGCCTCGGCGATGCCGCCACCCGAATCCAGCACGCTCAGGCGCCACAGCTCGCCATCTGGCTCGATGCGCACCTCCAGGCGTTTGTAGCGCTTGTCGGCCATGGCGTCGAGGGCATTGCGCAGCAGGTTGATCAGCACTTGCTCCAGGCGAATGGCATCGCCGCGTACCCAGGCCGGGCGTGCCAGGTACAAGGCCACCTCGACCTCGTCACTACGGATGCGGGTATCCAGCAGGTGCAAGGCCTGGTCGACCACGGTGGCCAGATCGAGGCGCTCGCGCAGGCCGACCGGGCTGTTGCGGGCAAAGGTTTTCAGGTGGCTGGTCAGTGCGGCCATGCGTGTGAGCATTTGCTCCAGCGGTTCCAGGGCCTGGCGCGCTTCGTCGTAACGGCCGTGGTCCAGCAGCAGCCGCAGGGTTTCCAGTTGCATGCGCTGGGTGGTCAGCGGCTGGTTGATCTCGTGGGCCATGGCGGCCGACATCTGCCCGAGGGCGGCCAGTTTGGCCGACTGTACCAGGCCCTCCTGGGCGGTGCGCAACTCACGGGTGCGTTCTTCGACCTGGCGTTTGAGCTCTTGCCGGCTGCGCTGGCGCAGGCGTGCCAGGCGCAGGCGCTGGCTGACGAACAGGGCGGCGAACACCAGGCTCAGCCACACGGCTGCGGCGCCCAGGGCGGCATTGCGGCCATCGGCGGCCACCTGTGGCTTGCGCAACAGGTGCAAGGTCCAGTGGTCACCTTCCAGCGGCAGGCTTTCCCACAGGTACTCGGCACTGCCCTGCGGGCCTTGCACGCGGCTAAGGGTGCTGTATTCGGCAAAACGGGTCAGCACCTGGTGCTGCAGGGGCACCAGCGGCTGTTTGTCGTACTGGCGTGTTTCAGCCAGCTCGGCACGGTCGGCACCATTCAGCGGCTGGAGCTCGCGGTAGCGCCAGCCATCCTGGTTGGCGATGAAGGTGATGCCACGGGCGTCGCTGACCAGCAGGATATCGCTGCCCTGGCGCCACTCGCGTTCCAGTTCGGGGAATTCCAGCTTGACCACCATAGCACCGAGAAAGCGGCCATGCTCGTCATTTACCGCGCTGGCGAGGAAGTAGCCCGGTACGCCACTGGTTACGCCCACGGCGTAGAAGCGGCCACTGCCTTGGCTGCGGGTTTGCTTGAAATAGGGGCGGAAACCGTAGTTGGAGCCGACGTAACTACTGGGCAGCCGCCAGTTGCTGGCGGCAATGGCCAAGCCGGTGCGGTCGAGCAGCTCGAGGGTAGAGGAATTGGCCGCGCCATTGATGCGCTCCAGCTTGCGGTTCAGGGCGTCCTGCACCTGTTCATTGACCGGGCCGCGCAGGGCGGCGATCAGTTCCGGGTCCAGCGCCAGTACGGCGGGCAGGGCGCGGTAGCGGTCGATCAGGGTGTGCAGGGCATTGGCGTACAGCCCCAGTTGCTGACTGGCACGCCGGGCGTCGTCTTCCATGGCCTGGCGCTTGGCCTGGTGCATGGCCCAGCCGGCACTGAGGGCGGTGCCCAGCAGGATGAGCAAGGTGATCAGCCCCAGACGCAGGGCGCGAAAGGAAAAGGGCATTGGGGCGGATCCGGATATATGCGATATCAGGGCCGGCCTCTTCGCGGGTGAACCCGCGAATGGGCCGGTGCAGGCGACCTCAGTTACAGCAGTTCAAAGCTCTGCTGTTGCACCGCCTGGGAGTCCAGCCCTACCTGGACATTGAACTCACCTGGTTCGGCAGCCCGCTGCAGCTGGCCATTGTAGAACTTCAGGTCATCCTCGTTGATGCGGAAGGTCAAGGTCCGCGACTCACCCGGCTTGAGCATCAGCTTCTGGAAGTTTTTCAGTTCCTTGACCGGGCGGCTCATCGATGCCGACACATCTTGAAGGTACAGCTGCACCACGGTCTCGCCGGAGACCTTGCCGGTATTCTTCACCGTCACCTTGGCCTCCAGGTTGTCACCGCGCTTGAGGTCCTTGTGCGACAGCTTCAGGCCAGACAGCTCGAAGCTGCTGTAGCTCAGGCCATAGCCGAACGGGTACAGCGGGCCGTTAGGCTCTTCGAAGTACTGCGACGTGTAGTTACCCGGCTTACCCGGCGTGAACGGCCGGCCAATGCGCGTGTGGTTGTAATACATCGGGATCTGCCCGACCGAACGCGGGAAAGTGATGGCCAGCTTGCCGGATGGGTTGTAGTCGCCAAACAGCACGTCGGCGATGGCATTGCCGCCCTCGGTACCGGCAAACCAGGTTTCGAGGATGGCGTCGGCCTGCTCGCGTTCCCAGCCGATCGACAGCGGCCGGCCGTTCATCAGCACCAACACCAGCGGCTTGCCGGTCGCCTTCAAGGCCTTGATCAGCTCACGCTGGCTGGCTGGAATTTCCAGGGTGGTGCGGCTGGACGACTCGTGGGACATGCCACGCGACTCGCCGACAACCGCTACGACCACGTCGGACTGCCTGGCAGCCTTCACGGCTTCGTCGATCAGCACCGCAGGCGGGCGCGGGTCATCGACGATTTCCGGTGCGTCGAAGTTGAGGAAGTTCAGGTAATCGAATATAGCCTTGTCGCCGGTGACGTTGGAGCCTTTGGCGTAGACCAGCTTGGCTTTGCCTTCTACGGCGCGACGCAAGCCTTCACGCACTGTCACCGAGTGCACGGGTTTGCCGTCGGCAGCCCAGCTGCCCATCATGTCGATCGGTGCATCGGCCAGCGGGCCGACCAGGGCGATGGTGCCGGCTTTTTTCAGCGGCAGGGTCTGGTTGTGGTTTTCCAGCAGTACCAGGCTGCGGCGGGCCACATCACGCGCGGCTTCGCGGTGCAGGCGGTCGTTGCCGTAGTAGTCTTTCAGGTCGGTTTCGGCCTTGCCGATGCGCACGTACGGGTCCTTGAACAGGCCCATGTCGTACTTGGCTCCGAGTACTTCGCGCACCGCCTGGTCCAGCTCGACCTGGGTCACTTCACCGGACTTCAGCAGGCCTGGCAGCTCTTCGCCGTACAGGGTGTCGTTCATGCTCATGTCGATGCCGGCCTTGATCGCCAGCTTGGCGGCTTCGCGACCGTCGCGGGCGACACCGTGGCGGATCAGCTCCTGGATGGCGCCATGGTCGCTGATGGTCACACCCTTGAAGCCCCACTCCTTGCGCAGCAAGTCGTTCATCAGCCAGGTGTTGGCGGTGGCCGGCACGCCGTTGATCGAGTTCAGTGCCACCATCATCCCGCCAGCACCGGCGTCGAGGGCGGCGCGGTAGGGCGGCAGGTAGTCGTTGTACATCTTCGGCAGGCTCATATCGACCGTGTTGTAGTCGCGCCCGCCCTCCACGGCGCCGTACAGGGCGAAGTGCTTGACGATGGCCATGATGCTGTCGGGGTTGGCCGGGCTGCTGCCCTGGAACGAGCGCACCATCACCTGGCCAATCTTCGAGGTCAGGTAGGTGTCTTCACCAAAGCCTTCACTGGTGCGGCCCCAACGTGGGTCGCGGGCAATATCGACCATGGGTGCGAAGGTCATGTCCAGGGCGTCGGCCGAGGCTTCGATGGCGGCGGTGCGGCCAACCTTGGCCACGGCGTCCATGTCCCAGGTGGCGGCCATGCCCAGGCCAATCGGGAAGATGGTGCGCTCGCCGTGGACGGTGTCGTAGGCGAAGAACATCGGGATCTTCAGGCGGCTGCGCATGGCCGCGTCCTGCATCGGCCGGTTTTCGGGCGCGGTGCGTGAGTTGAAGGTGCCGCCGATGCGGCCGGCGGCGATTTCCTCACGAATCTTGTCGCGAGGCATTTCCGGGCCGATGCTGATCAGGCGCAACTGGCCGATTTTCTCGGCTTCGGTCATCTGGCTGATCAGATGGTCGATGAACGCCTGCTTGTCCTGCAGGGGCGGGGCGGTGGGGGCGGCGAGGGCCGCCTGACTGGCAAGGCCCATGGCCAGGCCCAGCAAAGACAATTTCATCATCAGTTCCGTTGTGGGGCCTCTGCCGTATCCAGCGGTGATACGTGCGCGGCCGAAGTTTTCAGGCGGCTATTGTTGTACGATTGAGACGCTCATTTTCCAGCGGCGGATTATGCCTGAATATGTCGCCTGGGGACGAAGCCCCGAATGCCGGGACAACAACTATAAGAACGCTCAAGAGACCGACGGCATGACCCTTTTCGACGAATACCATCAACGGCAGATTGCCGAAGCCATTGCCCGTGCTGAAAAGCGAACCGATGCCGAACTGGTGACGGTACTGGCCCGCCGTGCTGACGATTACGCGTATTGGCCGCTGTTGTGGGCCGCCGTGCTGGCGCTGGCCGTGCCTGGGCTGTTGCATGGGCTGCTGGGTTGGCCCAGCGTGCGTGGCTTGCTGGTGGCCAACGTGTTGCTGTTCGTCGGTTTGTGCCTGCTGCTGCGCAACCCGCTTCTGGCCGGCTGGCTGATTCCTCGTGCTTTGCGTCGTTGGCGCGCCTCACGGCTGGCTCGGCAGCAGTTTCGCGAGCAGAATTTGCAGCGCACGGCAGGCGCCACCGGCGTGCTGATCTTCGTCAGCGAGGCGGAACGGCATGTGGAGATCCTGGTCGACCGCGGTATCGAGCATTATCTGGATGCCAACGCGCGGGCGGCCATTGTCGCCCGCTTTGCCGAGCAGGTGCGTCAGGGGCGGACCTTGCAGGGGTTTGTCGAGTGCATCGATGCGTGCGGCGAGTTGCTTAGCGAGCATGTGCCGCCTACTCATGCGCGCAACGAGTTGCCCAACCGGTTGGTGATCCTGGACTGACTTGGAACCTGCAGGGTGTAGAATGCGGTTCCCGCTATTCGAGGCACCGTTTTTCCATGTCCGCCAGTTCTTCCGCCCCCTCTGCGTCAGATGCACGCGCCCGGTTTCTCGGCCTTCTGAATGCAGCCTTGCACGGCAACACCTTGGTCAAACTGGTGCTGGCGCGCCATGTCGGTGCCGACCAGACCTTGCAACGGATCATCGCCAAGCCGCTGCAGGTCAAGGGCCAGCCATGCCTGTCGCTGGTCTACCGCCATCAGACCCGCGACATTACCCGCAACCTGTCGCTGGAACAGGCGCAGGCGCTGGTAGCTGAGCTGCTGCCGGACAGCTTCCGCAATGCCCACCTGTTCGACGCAGATGGCGAAGTGCAACTGACCTTCAGCAAGAAGGGCAAGCCGATGTTGCAACGTCACGGCGCGCAGGCTCCACGGGAGGCCACGACGAGCAGCGGCCATGACCGCGAGAAGAAGCGCTACCTGGATTTGTCGAGGCCGTTCCTGCGTGACCTCGGCGTGACCGACGCACAAGGTGCATTGATCCCGTCCATGTCGCGCAAGTGGAAGCAGATCAACAAGTTCATCGAGGTCTTCGACCACGCCCTGGCCAGTGCGCCGGTACCTGCGGAGCAGGCGCTGCGGGTGGCCGACTTCGGCTCGGGCAAGGGTTACCTGACCTTTGCCATGCATGACTACCTGAGCAACAGCCTGGGCCGTGAGGCGCAGGTCACCGGTGTAGAGCTTCGCCAGGACATGGTCGACTTGTGCAACGCCGCCGCTTCGCGCCTGGAGCACCCAGGCCTGGAATTCCAGTGCGGTGATGTACGTAGCGTGGTGCCCGAGGCCATCGAAGTGATGATCGCCCTGCATGCGTGCGATATCGCCACCGACTACGCTATTCACACCGGTATTCGCTGCAACGCCGCGATCATCATGTGCTCGCCGTGCTGCCACAAGCAGATCCGCCCGCAACTGCACAGCCCGGGGTTGCTGCAACCCATGCTGCAATACGGCTTGCACCTGGGCCAGCAGGCCGAAATGCTCACCGACAGCCTGCGCGCGTTGTACCTGGAAGCCTGCGGTTATGAAACCAAGGTGTTCGAGTTCATCTCGCTGGAGCACACCAACAAGAACAAGATGATTCTTGCGGTGAAGCGACGACAGCCGGTGGCTAACGGCGAGTTGCTGGAGAAGATTGGCCAGCTCAAGGCGTTTTATGGGGTGCAGGAGCATTGCCTGGAGACGTTGTTGCGGGCGGATGGGTTGCTTTGATTCGTCCCAGTTCTCTTTTCAGCTGTCATGCAAGGATATGACCACAACGCCAACCACGATCACCAGGATGGAGGTGATCTTGCGTGACATGCTGGTTGGCGCGATATCCTCGGTCAAAAAGGATGGGAAATAGCGTGTGGCTATGAACCCAAACAGTAGAACAAATAATGGGTGTATGCTGACGACGACGGACACCAGCGCAGCACCACCGCCAGCAGACAGCGCAGCCATAAAAAATATATAACCGCCAACATCGAAGGTGTTGGTGACGCCAAATACTCCAAATTGCCTGAGATTCAGCTGTTTCAGATCGCGTACGATCAGCTTTCGGCAGTGAGGTATCAAAAGTAGTAAGAAACCGCCGAGTGCATAACCAAGAAAGTTGAACAGTAGTACGGATTCCAGGCTTTTTAGCCTAAGTATTTCATCTGATATTACTGTTGAGGCTGCGCCGAAAAAGGCGGAAACCAGAATCATCAAGATGTGCTTTTTCTGGCCTAGCCCGTTTAAGGTCTTGCCTGAAACACATAGCAACAGGATGCCACCAGTTATAAAGAAAAAGCCGCCTGCCTGCCAGAGCGTAGGGATAGCATTGAAGAGAAATACTGACGCGATGAGGACGAACAGTGGCTCCGATTGGTGAATCGGGATCACGATCGATACGTCCATGCTTTCTAGCGAATAGCTATAGGCAAAATATTGCATGAATATAGCGAGGCCTGAAAGGATGTTTAGGGTTGCCGTTGTCAGGGCTATATCAGTTGGTGGTACTGCGGCATAAATTATGGCAGCGAAAAAAATATTCCCAATGCTGAGCAGGAATATGAATGAGATATAGTTGGATGTGATGTTGGTGATCGCGAATTTATCGATCATGTTGGATAGGCTCCACAATAATGGAGCCATGAGTGAAAGGTATAGCCAGGTCATGATGGTCTTCCCAGGATCTCAAGAATTGTGCATCTACTACGATTCAAGAGATCGATTGAGAAGTCGTCGGTGTCATGGTCGAAGATGAAGGTGTTTTGGTAATGGAACGTCTGGGCGGTCTCGAAGCTAACGATTTCATCCAGAAATTTTGATGCTTCCCCGAACCTTGAAGTGTGATGAAGTTTCAAGATTTTCATGGCGTTACCATAATGTGCTGCCTCGTCGCGGGCTGCATTTCTTATCCAGGTCGACAAGCAGTCGGGGCCAAGGCTGTCAAACAGATCAAAGTCCTGCTTGTAAGCTCTAGTGCTGGTGATCTCGTCGAACGCAATGGATAGTAGTATTGTGAATTCATCGCGAAGGAATGGTGATATTGAGCTAAAGTCTGGTTCTCTGGATTTTATTGCATGGTCAATAAATTCTTCACTTTGACTGTAAAGTACGCTATTTATTTTGCGAAGACCCCGGTAGTGATTTTGCTCGTCAAGATGCCATAAGCAAACAAACTCAAGGAATTCATCGCTGAGGCTCAAGTCTCTTCGTTTCATGAGGTAGGTAAGGAAGTGCTTTGAGTCGAATTCTGAGCTCATGTCGTGCCAGAAGTGTTGTTGGCGCTCCTCGATTTTTTTCTTACAGCCGACAATTGTTCTTGGGCTTAAATTTTTCAGCAGGTCGACAGATGACCAATCATAGCATTTCAGGCCGATTGCTGTTTTTGTATAGCTCATGTCGGTACTCCTTGTACTTACTCTAAGAAGTTTTCGAATTGCCAGATGTCGCTGGTATTGAACCTTCGTGGGAAAAGCCGTCCATCTTTGTCGACCGGAGTCCAGTCCGTGTAAGTGCCTACCATGTCGCCCAAGTAGCAGCGAGCAACGTCCAGTACAAATTGAAAATCCATTTCCTCCGACTCGACAATACCTTGTCTTGGATGTTTGATGGCCCACTTCACACCGGCAAGTACGCCAGCTGCTACTTGCAATGTGGTCGCTGAGCTTGCAGGGTTCAAATTTTGGGCGGTGGCGTTATTAAGTATGGAGCCGTACCAGTAAGCATTCTTCTCGTGCCCCATGAGAAGTACGCCGAGATAGTCAGCTCCATCACATATTTCATGCCCTTGCAATACACGTTTACGCTGCTGGGGTTGCAAGGAATTTCCATTGAGTTCATGGAGCGATAGAACTGCATCATTGCACGGGTGATAGGCGTAGGTTACGGTGGGCCTATAATCATTCGTGTCGTTTATTTCATATGTAAAATAGTCGGCTAAGGAAATCGATTCGTTATGAGTGATAAGAAAGCCTAGGCATGGCCCGCAAGCAGGTGTCCAGGTTTTTAATCGAACGGAGGCGCCTGGGCGGTTAAGGTAAATTGACTTTCTATAGGCAGGCGCATGGAAGCAGGCGCCTATGGGTAATGTCAGTTCATGAGTTCCCCAGCCAAGCTCTGAAGGTTGACAGCCTTCTCCAATGAACCCATCGACAGACCATGTGTTTATAAATTCGCCTGGTTCTTTCGCGATGTTGGCTGTTTGAGTATCATGTTCGGCTATGTGTATGGTTTTAATATTCAATTGCCACGCAAGTCGCGCCCATTCTTGGCGCGTAGCGGGGATATAGTCGCTGGTCCCGTACACGTCGTGTCGAAGGTTGAGTAGTGCTTGCTTGACGAAATGGGATACCAGGCCAGGGTTTGCCCCGTGAGCGATGACTGCGGTAGGCCCATCTCGAAGAAGTCGCTTTTTCGCGAGTGCGCGGTCTCGTAATGAGTAGTTGGTTCTGTGTTGGAGGTCGATGCGGCTGTCAGTGTATTGTCCGGCCCATGGTTCAATGCAAGTGTCTAGATACAGTGCCCCTGCTTCATGGCAAAGAGATATTAATTGGAGGCTGGCTACATCCACTGACAGGTTGACGAGAAATGTTTGTTCATCCAGGTCGTTGAGAGTGCTCTTGTAATTTTCTCTTGTCAGCGTTTCAGTGTGCCAGTTGATAGTGATTCCATGTTCTATCGTACATTTATTTTCAATGTGTGGGGCAATGATTTTTAGTGATGTTATTTCTTCTTTCAATTCGCTGATCAGAATGGGAAGAAAAGCTGAGGATACTGCACCGTAACCAATGATGATCATCTTCATTCACTAATGCTCTGACTGGGTTTTTGTTTTTGTGCTAGGTGATTGGTGTGCTTCCCCGTAGTGCGATGGAGTTGAGCTGCTCCCGTGCTTGAATAAAACTGAGGTTCTGATGGCTTGTCAATGTTTTCTGCAGTTCGTGTTGTGTTTTAAAAAGTGGACTACAGATAAGCCTCAAAATCTCGTAGGAAATTTCTTGTATATAGCGAATTTCTGAAAATTTTTGATTTCATGCCTGGATTTTTATTGAGTGAAAGCGAAGATACCGATGCGCTACTGGAGCGTCTGGCCGAAGGTGGGTGTGATGATGCGTTGGTGGGTGTAGGCCAGCCGGGGCGACTGGCACTTGCATTCATCCGGGAGGCAGCCTCAGCAAAACAGGCTATCGAGAGCGCACTGAATGATGTTGGCAGGGTTGTTCCAGGCGCCCGCCTCATTGAAGCGACGCCTGACCTGGTAGGGCTTACCGATGTGGCGGAGATTATCGGCGTATCTCGGCAAAACATGCGCAAACTCATGCTGGCACATTCAAACAGTTTTCCTGCACCTGCTCACGATGGCACTACCTCTCTATGGCATCTTGCCGACGTTCTGGCCTGGTTGCAGGAGCGAGGTAGTTACTCGATAGGCCCGGGTATCTTGGAGCTTGCCCGCACTGCGATGGCTGTCAATGTAACGCGTGCATATGAACGAGTCTTTGGCAGTGCTGCATTGGCTCATTGAAGCTGTATTTCATGACCCGTTCATTTACGAGGGAGCGGCACTTCGATAGCTAACGTCGTCAGCCCCAGTGGATGCGTACTGGCGTCATAGAAATGCACCTGCGTTCCGGCCAAATCTCCAAACCGATCAACAAAATGCTGCTTCTGGTTGATCACCGACGCTTCGCTCACCGGCCGGATAGCAATCGAGAGCTGCTTCGGCCGGGCCTGGCGGATGGCTTCGAGCAGGTGCTGGTCACTGCTGTCCAGGTGCTGACCGAATAGGCATAACCCCTGGCTTTCCTGGGCCAGCTGCCCCAGACACCAGCTGAGGTAGTCCGAATGGCGGATGGCGCGCAGCTTTTCGTCGCTGCGGTCTTCGTTGACGAACAGTGGCACCTCACCTGGGATGTTCACGGCAAAGCCATCAAGCAGTTCGGCGCTGTCGGCGCTGCGTTGGCGGGTGGTGCCGTCGGGCAGCTTCAGCAGGTGCAGGCCGCCGTGCAGGTGCATCACCCGCGTGCCTTCGCCGCGGATGCGACGCACGTCGAAGAAGCCTTGTTCGTCGAACAGTTCGGCGAAGCCGTATGGGGCGCTCTGTACAGCCCACGGTAGCAGCAGGTCGTAGTTGCTGGTGTAGACGCTGCGGTAGCCACGCAGGGCCTGGTTGAGGGCCGCGAGGGTGGCTGGCGGCATCAGCGGCCACGGCAGGTGTACCGTGCGCACGGCGTGAATCAACGCTTCCTTGATCGAGTAATAGCGGTTCAGCGGTGCGGTGGAGTTGATGGCCAGTGCGGCGTTGGCGCGCACGGTGGTGTTGAGGGCGCTGAGCACCGGCTCGAATAGTTCCGTGCCCAACGACTTGAACAGGGCCTGGTCACTGACCGCCAGGCCTTTCTTGCGGCCTGCGCGTTGTGCTTCCTCGAACAGCGAGAAATAGCCGAACGGCTTCCACACTGCGCGGCTGGCGCCGTTGCCCAGCAGCAGGGCATCGCAGGGGTGGCGGGCGGCGAGTTCTGGCCAAGGGGTGAGGGTGGCGTCAAGTGCAGGCATGCTAGAGTCCGTTGGGTGGAGCGGGGGCGACTTTAGCATGTCGTGCAGGGTGTGCGAGGGCCACTCGCAACAACCCCCCCTTCAACCCCGTTCGGCCACTTGCACACTACGGTTGCGGTTACGCCACACCCGATACGCCCGAATCCCCGCTCGCACCGAGCCGAACAGCAGTTTGTCTTCCATCTCCCGCGCCATCCCCGAGCGCACCAGCATGCGCAGGAAGGTGCCCCGGGCGCGGGCGATGGCAAAGAAGATGCCTTGCGCGGCCAGGGTGTCGCGCACTTCACGCAAGGCGGCGATACCGCTGACGTCGATGCTGGTGACGGCTTCTGCATCGAACAGCACGGCCTTGGGCTGGTCCTGGCTCTGCACCGCTTCAAGCAGGCGCATCTTGAAGTAGTCGGCGTTGAAGAACAGGATCGCGTCGTCGAAGCGGTACACCACCAGGCCCGGCACGGTGCGGGCGTCCTTGTGCTTGCGGATGTCGACCTGGCCTTCGGTGCCCGGCAGCCAGCCGAGCACGGCGTCGGTGGGTTGGTAGATGCTGTAGAGCAGGCGCAGGATCGCCAGTGTCACGGCAAACACGATGCCGGGCAGTACGCCCAGGCCCAGCACGCCCGCCGTGGTCAGCAGGCAGAGCCAGAACTCGAAGCGGCTCAGGCGGCGGATGAGCCCCAGTGACTTGATGTCGATCAGCCCCCAGCCGGCCATCAGTAGCACGGCCCCCAATGCTGCCTGCGGGATCCACGCCATCGGCGCGGTGAAGAACAACAGGATCAGGGCAATGACCAGCGCGGCGACGATGCCCACCAGTTGGCTCTTGCCACCCACCATGTCGTTGACGGCGGTACGCGAGTCGGCGCCGCTGATGGCAAAGCCCTGGGATACCCCGGCCGCCAGGTTGCTCACGCCCAGGGCGACGAATTCGTGGTTGGCGTTGATCGCGTAGCCGTGGCGGGCGGCAAAGCTGCGTGCGGTGAGCATGGCGCTGCAGAAGCTGACGGTGGCGATACCCAGGGCGTCGCGCAGCAGGCTCTTCATTTCCGCCAGGTTGCTGTGCGGCCAGGCCAGCTGCGGGATGCCGGCCGGCACCGGGCCGAGGATGGCGACGCCGAAGCGGTCGAGGCCAAACAGGCCGACCAGCAACATGAACAGTGCCACCACGGTCAGCGCGGCGGGCAGGCGCGGGAAACGCCGTGGTAGCCAGATCAGCAGGCCCAGAGCGGCCAGGCCGATGAACAACGTGACCCAGTGGATCTCACCCAGGCGCTGGAGAAAGTTGATCAGGCTGAGGATAAAACCGTCGCCCTCGATCTTGAACCCCACCACCTTGGACAGCTGCCCGGCGATCAGGCTCAGGCCGATGCCGTTGAGGTAGCCGATCAGGATCGGTCGCGAGAAGAAGCTGGCAATGAACCCGGCCCGTGCCAGGCCGGCAGCGATCAGCATCACCCCGACCAGCACGGTGACGATCACCGACAGTTCGGCGATGCGTTGCGGGTCACCCATGGCCAGCGGCGCCACGGCACCGGCGATCATCGCGCAGGTGGCGGCGTCAGGGCCTACCATCAGTTGGCGCGAGCTGCCGATCAGGGCGTAGACCATCATTGGCAGCACGCAGGCGTACAGGCCGTACTGCGGCGGCAAACCGACGATTTGTGCGTAAGCGATGGCGATGGGTATCTGAATCGCCGCGACCGAGAGGCCTGCCTGCAAATCGGTATGGAACCATTCGCGGCGGTAATGCAGCAGGTTGGCAAGACCCGGTAGCCAGCGGAAGAGAAACATGCGTCGTCCTTTCGAAATGCTTCACGTAACCATCTACGCATTGAAGCGGATCGGCAGGCAATTGGCCATGGGCCAGATCAAACCGGGAGGGCAGAAACGAAAAAAGGAGCCGAGGCCCCTTTTGACAGCGATGACGTTGCTGGAACGCCATGCGGTGATGCAATGTGGAGCGGGTAGAGGGAATCGAACCCTCAACTAAAGCTTGGGAAGCTTTCGTTTTACCACTAAACTATACCCGCGTCTGCGCAGTACTTTTTACCAGAACCCTCCACGAATTAGAAGCCCAAGTTATAAAAAAGCTTGTCGGCACCCTCTAGCCTGCGGGTATCAGTCACAGGGCGCCGATGCGCTCAGATGGCCAATGCATGCTGCCCCTGCTGCCCTTGTTGAACAGGCTGGTAGCGATGACGCGTTTCACGCACGGTCGGCTTGAGGAAACCGAGCAGGACGCTGCGGGTGTCTTCGCAGGCAGACTTGTTCTCCATGTCCAGGAAGTGGCCAGCGTCACGAATCACGCTGAAATGGCTCTTGCCCACGTGCTTGCCGAACTGCCGGGCATCTTCGACCGTGGTGTACTCGTCGCGGGCGCCGTTCACGAACAGCACCGGGATGTCGATATTGCGCGCACCCTCCAGCGCCCGCTCCAGGTCGTGTTGCAGCACCTCGTTGATGTGGAAGTGCATCTGCGCGTACTCGTGGCTGTCCAGGCTGCTGACGTGGCGGTAGTTGAAGCGCTTGAACAGTGATGGCAGGTGCTTGCCGATGGTGTCGTTGACCAGGTTGCCGACCTGGTAGCGATCGCAGGCGGCCAGGTACTGGCAGCCACGGTCCAGGTAGTCGCGCATCGGCTCGTTGATCACCGGCGAGAAGGAACTCACTACGGCCTTCTTCACGCACCGCGGCTGGTGCGCCAGCGCCAGCAGCGTACTTGCGCCACCCCACGAGAACGACATCACATGGTCGGCCTGGAAATGCTCGATCAGCTCAAGGAGGATGTGCGCCTCGGTCTCCTTGCTGATCAGCCGTTCCTGGCGGTTGTGTGGCTTGGACTTGCCGGCATACGGCTGGTCGAACAGCACTACGTTGAACTGCGGGTGCAGGTTACGTACCGTTTGGGCGAACGAGGCCGTGGTGGCCAGCGAGCCATTGATCAGGATGATCGTATTCTCGGCCGCTTCCGCGCGATAGAACTCCGTGTAAACCCGATACTGACCTTGGATATCAAGTACAGCGATTTCTGGCCTCATGTCATCGACTCCTGGCGCAAAAAGGGTATTCGCGTCACCTAGGGTGCACGTTCTTTATGACAGGTAGGCATTCGCCTGAAGAGTAACCGGGGGGCCCTGTGTCGATCCTTGGCACATGCGTCGACGGTATTGTTTTTGGCGGGCAATTTGCCGTGCCCCAAGGCATCAAGGCCCTGGGTGGCCGGCAAAAGGCGTCTTCGACTGCGGGCGTGACTTATTGGTCACATGCAGACTGACGATTTGGATTCAAGCAGTGGGTCGGGGATCCTGCAAGTGCCGTTCGGGAGATTTTGTGACTTTTGTCGCTGAGCGGTCGTATGACCACCTTGGGCCAGAACGGGCAGCCTAGACAGTGGCGATTTCATCAGCCGTCAGTTCACGAAACTCCCCGGGCGCCAAACCCGGGTCCAGGTAGATCGCGCCCATGCTTTCCCGGTGCAACCCCACCACCTTGTTGTCGAAGAACCCGAACATGCGCTTGATCTGGTGATAGCGCCCTTCGACGATCGCCAGCCGCGCCTGGCGCGGGCCGAGGATGTCCAGCTGGGCGGGCAGGGTGGTGAGGCCTTCAAAGGCGAAGTAGAAACCCTCACGAAACTTGGCCTCATAGTGCTCGCCAATCTCGTCCTCGGTGTCCACCAGGTAGTGCTTGGGCAGCTTGGTGGCAGGTTGGGTCAGGCGCCGTGACCATTGGCCATCGTTGGTCAGAATCATCAGCCCGGTGGTGTTGAAGTCCAGGCGCCCGGCTATGTGCAGGTCGCCTCGCAATGCTTCGGGCAGCAGGTCGAGCACGGTAGGGTGCTGCGGGTCCTGGGTGGCGCTGACGCAGCCCGTGGGTTTGTGCAGCATCAGGTAGCGCGCCGGCCGGCCAGCCTGCAGCACCTGGTCGTCCAGTTCCACGCGGCTGAATTCGCGTACCTCGGTCAGCGGGTCGCTGACCACCTGGCCATCTACCCGCACACGACGTTGTACCAGCATCAGGCGGGTTTGTTGGCGGTTGAGGCTGGGCAGGTTGGCAAGGAAGCGGTCGAGGCGCATTGCAACAGGTCAGTGAGAAGTGGTTGATCGAAGTTGTTCTTCAACGGCCGCGCAGCGTGGGCACAGGCAGGCTTTGTCGCGTAATTCGGCGGGCAGGGCCTGGAGCACGGCCGGGTCGATACTCACGCTGTAGCACCAGCAGGCCTGGGTGGCGCGGCGTGGGTCGGCCAGGCTGCACTGGTTGAGGGCACCGCAAGCGGGGCAGTGTTGGCTGTCATTCATCTTGGGTTTCACTGCAGACGCGGTTACGGCCGGCCTGCTTGGCACGATAGAGCGCTCGGTCGGCGCGGGTCAGCAGGGCGTGCAGGGTATCTTCCGGTTGCAGGCTGCTCAGGCCGATGCTGGTGGTCAGGCGCAGAGGTTGTTCGTCGTAGCTGAACGTGAGCTGTTCGGTGCGGCGGCGGATCTTTTCCGCTACCTCGATGGCCTGCCGACCTTCGGCTTCACGCAGCAGCACGATGAACTCCTCGCCGCCCCAGCGGCAAAGTATATCCGATTGGCGCAGGCTGCCCTGCAGCACATTGGCGAACTGGCGCAGCACTTCGTCGCCTGCCAGGTGGCCGTGGGTGTCATTCAGCGCCTTGAAGTGGTCCAGGTCGATCAGCAGCGCCACCAGTGGCCCACTGTCGCGCTGGGCTTCGTGCAACGCCTGGGCAGCGAGCAAGTCGAAGCTGCGCCGGTTGGGCAGGCCGGTAAGGCTGTCGAGCGTGGCCAGTGCCTCGATGCTGGCCTGATGGCGGCGCACCATGGCATGCACCAGCGCCAGCACCACCAAGGTGATCATCGCGCAGATGGCAAGGTTCAGGTACAGGGAGTGGCGAATGTGGTCGAGGGCGCCGGTTTCGCGCTTGTCCACCAACAGGTACCAGTCCAGCTCGGGCAAGTGGCGCACGTTGAGGAAGTGGCTGTGGTTGTCGCTGTCGTGGTACTCGTGGCTGCCTTCGCCGGGCACCCGCTGTTCGGCCAGCACATCGCTCAGTTCGGCGTTGTCGCTCAGTGGCTGGCCGACCCGCAAACCGTGCGGGCCACCTTCGGAGCCGGTCAGCAACACTTTGCCTTTGGCATCGACAAACAAGACCGACCGCTGGTAGCGGCGCTGGTACTGGTCGATCAGCTTGACCACCGAGGACACACTCAGTCCCACCCCGGCAGCACCGATAAAGCGGTGCTGGTAGTCGTGCACCTGGTAGTTGATGAATACGGTCAGGCTGTCCTGGTTGGCCATGTCCAGGTCGACGTTGATCTCGTAGGGTGCCTTGAGGTCGCGCAGGCGGAAATACCAGGCATCGCGCCATGTGTCGGCTTGCACCTGCTTGAGCACGCCCTTGGCTTGGTAGTAAGTGAGGGTGCGGTCGGAGACGAAGAACGAGGTGAAGGTGTCCTGCTTGCCCATGACCTCGCCCAGGTAGCGTGTCATGCGCTGGGTGTCCTTTTCGCCCGACAGTACCCAGTCACGCAAAAACGTATCCTGGGCCATCATCGAGGCGATCAGCACCGGGCGAATCAGGTCTTTCTGGATTTCCGAGTAGACCGTGTCGGAGGTCAGCGGCAATTCGGTATTGATAATGCCGTCGCGGATGGCGCTGCGCGAGGAGAAGTAGCTGAGCAGCGAGGTAGCAAGGAAGCCGCAGGCCAGCAGCACCAGCAGGGTAACGATCAGCGAACGCTGCGAGAACAGAGCGGAACGTGAGGGCATGATCTTCCCATGATGTGTGCCGAGCCGCCCATTCTAGTGAGATGACCGATAAATGACTGCAAGTTTTTCGGGGCTACCGCACCTGTATCAAATTGTTGCGGAAATGGCACTGCACCCAGGCGTCGCTGTCTTATTCAGTGTCGATGAACGCATCACGCATCGATGCTCGCCAGCGCCGCTGTTCGGGCACTCCAGCGGTCCAGGAGGCCGCCATGTCCTATCGAATCCTGTTGATCGCCCTGCTGGGGCTGATGACTTCTGCCTGCGCCCCGTACTACGAGAGCGGGGGCTATTACCGTTCGGACTACTACTCCACCGACCGCTACGTCTCGCCGGGTTATTACCGCTATGACCGTTACTACGTCACGCCGCAACCGCGCTATTACTACCAGCCGGCGCCCCGCTATTACTACCGGCCAGCCCCCGCGCCGCAATACCGGCCGTATCCGCAGCCGGGGATGAACCGGTGGCATGGCAACCCGCGCTACGACTATGGCAATCGCCAACGGCAAGACTACAGGCAAGACCGGGATCGCCATGACTATCGTGATGGCAGCCAGCGCTACCCGCGTGGCGATTCGCATTCCAACAGGCAGGGGAATGGTGGCGGGCGTTGGGATGGCCAGCGGGGGCAGAGGCAAGGAGGTAACTGGCAGCGGTAAGGTGAAGTGAAGCGGGGGCGCTTTGCGCCCCATCGCCGGCAAGCCTAACCCAGATCTGCCAATGGGTGCCGCCCCTCCCACACCTTGGCAAAATGCGCCTCGACCACCGCCGCTGGCACCTGCGCCACATCGGGCCAGTGCCAGCGCGGCTGGTCGTCCTTGTCCAGCAGGCGGGCGCGTACGCCTTCGCTGAACTCGGGGTGACGGCAACAGTTCAGGCTCATGCTGTATTCCATCTGGAACACCTGTGCCAGCGACAGATGCCGTGCCCTGCGGATTTGCTCCCAGACCAGGTGCGCCGTCAGTGGGCAACCCTGATGCAAGCGTTGGCCGGCATCGGCCAGCAGCGGGTCATCATGGTGCTTGAGCCCTTCCAGCGCACGCCAGGCCGCCGCCGCATCGGCCACGTCGAGCAACGCATCGATCACCTGCCGCCTTGGCAACCACTGGGCTTCGGGCAACTCGGCGCAGGCGCGGTGCTGTTCGGCCTTGAGCAGACTGTTCAGCTGCAGGGCGGTCTGCTCTTGCCAGTTCAACTGCAGCAGTTCTTCGATCAGCGCCTCTTGCTGGTGCTCGCCCAGAAAACGGTCGGCCAGGCCCAGGTCCAGGGCATCGCGGGCGTTGATCGGTGCCCCCGTCAGCCCCAGGAACAACCCCAGCTTGCCCGGCAGCCGCGCCAGAAACCAGCTCGCGCCCACATCCGGGTACAGGCCAATGCTGATTTCCGGCATGGCCAGCCGGCTGCTGGGCGTGACGATACGCACGTTGGCCCCCTGCAACAGCCCCATGCCGCCACCTAGCACATGCCCATGCCCCCAGCACAGCAGCGGCTTGGGGTAGGTGTGCAGGGCAAAATCCAGGCGGTACTCGGCGGCGAAGAAGGTGGCAGCCAGGGGCGGCACGCTGCCAGGGTGGTCGCGACAGGCTTGTACCAGTGCGCGTACATCGCCACCGGCGCAGAAGGCTTTTGCGCCGTTGCCGCGCAGCAGTACGCAGACTACGCCCGGATCGCGGGCCCAGGCATGCAGTTGTTCGCCCAATACTTCGATCATGGGCAGGTTCAGGGCATTGAGTGCCTTGGGTGCATCCAGGGTGGCAATGCCGATGCGGGCGCCATCGGCGCCGGTGAGTACCCCGCAATGAATGGCCATGGACTACCTCGCTCAAGTCATCGCACAAGTATGGCCTGCCTGGCTGAACATGCCGGTTGTCGGTCGGATCGTTTGACAAGCGGGGAGGGGTTACCTAGTGTCGCGCCATTGTTTACGGATGGCCCCATGACTGACGACGATCGCATCAAACTCGAACCCGGCTGGAAGGCCGCGCTGCGCACCGAATTCGACCAGCCCTACATGCATCAGCTGCGAGCGTTCCTGCGCAGCGAATATGCCGCCGGCAAGGAGATCTACCCGCCAGGGCCGCTGATCTTCAATGCACTCAACTCGACACCGCTGGACCAGGTGAAGGTGGTCATCCTTGGCCAGGACCCTTACCACGGGCCGGGCCAGGCGCATGGTCTGTGCTTCTCGGTGCAACCGGGCGTGGCCACGCCGCCGTCGCTGGTCAACATCTACAAGGAACTGCAGCGCGACCTGAATATCCCGATTGCCAGCCATGGCTACCTGCAAAGCTGGGCCGAGCAGGGTGTATTGCTGCTCAACACGACCATGACCGTGGAGCGAGCCAATGCGGCGTCGCACGCCAAGAAGGGGTGGGAGTTCTTTACCGACCGGGTTATCCAGGTGGTCAGTGAGCAGTGCCCGAACGTGGTGTTCCTGCTGTGGGGTTCGCATGCGCAGAGCAAACAGAAGCTGATCGATGGGACCAGGCACCTGGTGCTGAAGTCGGTGCATCCGTCGCCACTGTCGGCTTACCGTGGGTTCCTGGGCTGCGGGCATTTCAGCCGGACCAACAGCTTCCTTGAGCAGCGTGGCATGGCGCCGATCAACTGGGCGTTGCCACCACTTTGAGGATTAGCGGGGCCGTGTAGCGGCCCCTAATGCTGATCCCTTACCCAATACCTGAACAACGGCTCTGCCAAAAACAGCACGAACAGCAGGCGCATCACCTGCAACGCCGTCACCAACGGTACCGACAGTTGCAGGGTTTCTGCCGTCAGGCTCATTTCGGCAATCCCGCCCGGCATCATCCCCAGCGTCAGCGAACGCAAATCCAGCGCGGTCATCACGCTAAGCACCCACGCGGCACTGCCGGCAATCGCCATGCACAGCACCGTGGCTAACAGCGTGCGCGCCAGGAACGACGGTGCGCGGCTGAAGAACGCCCGGTTGAAGTGACAAGCCAGGCCGCTGCCTATCAACCATTGCCCGATCTGGCTGGCACCATTGGGCAGTGCGATTTGCAGGTTGCCAGCCAGGCTGACCGTGGCCGCTACCAGCAATGGCCCGAACAGCCACGGATTGGGCTGGCGCAAGCGTTGCCAGAGCAGCGCAACGGCAACGCCCAGCGGGGCGATCAAGGCCAGCCAGCCCCAGCTGACGCTGCCGGCGTGGTTCAGCGGTACCCCGTCACCCAGCAAGAACTTGAACAGCGCCGGTACGCACAGCACCACCGCCAGCACCCGCAGGCTCTGCGCCGCAGCCACCTGGCTGAGTACCGCGCCGTTACGTGCGCCGAGGTTGACCATCTCTCCCGAGCCTCCTGGCATGCTGGCGAAAAACGCCGTGGCGCGGTCTTCACCGGTCTTTCGCAACAGCCACACGCTGATCACGCTGGACAGGGTCGTGAACAGGGCGCCGAAGAAAATCAGCACAAAATGGCTGCCCACCTGCTCGATCACTGCCGGGGTAAAATGCAGGCCAATGCCGATCCCGATGATGCACTGCCCGCACTTGCGGCCGTTGGGTATCTCTGACAGTTGCCAGGGCGTCAGGCAGCGCACCAGGATGATGGCCAGCAGCGAGCCGACCATCCACGGCAAAGGCCAGCCGACCTTGCTGGCGATGTAACCGCCAGCAAGGCCGACCAGCCCGGTTGCGACAAACAACGGCAACGCGCGATCAGGCATCGGCCAGGGCCCGGCGCTGCTGGCTGCGTTTGCGCCAGATGCGCAGCAGCGGCAAGGCAAGCATCAGCACCACCAGCGCCCACACGCCCATGCTGATCGGGCTCGACCAGAGGATGCCCAGCTCACCGTTGGAAATCGACAGTGCGCGGCGCAGGTTCTGCTCCATCAGCCCGCCGAGAATGAAACCGAGCAGGATCGGCGACAGCGGGAAGTCCAGCTTGCGCAGGATGTAACCCATGATGCCGATGCCGACCATCAGGAACAGGTCGAAGGTGGTGGCATGCACGGCATACACGCCGATGGCGGTGATGATCGCGATCACCGGCACCAGCGCCCAGTTCGGCACGGCGAGGATGCGGGTGAAAATGCGGATCATCGGAATGTTGAGGATCACCAGCATGATGTTGGCGATGAACAGCGAGGCGATCAGGCCCCAAACGATGTCTGGCTGCTGTTCGAACAGCAGTGGGCCGGGGGTGATGTTGTACAGGGTCAGGGCACCGATCATCACGGCGGTGGTGCCAGAGCCCGGTACACCCAGGGTCAGCATCGGCACCAGGGCGCCACAGCACGAAGCACCGATGGCGGTTTCCGGCGCGGCCAGGCCACGTGCATCGCCCTTGCCGAACTTGCCGCTTTCACCCGCCAGGCGTTTCTCGGTCATGTAGGCCACGGCACTGGCCAGCGTTGCACCGGCACCGGGCAGGACGCCCATGATGAAACCGAGCAGGCCGCAACGGATGTTCACCACGAACACCGAAGCCGCTTCCTTGAAGTTGAACAGCATGCGCCCTGTGGCTGTTACCGCCTGATGGCCATGGTGGGTCTTTTCCAGCAGCAGGAGGATTTCGCTGATGGAGAACAGGCCCAGCACCAGCACCACGAACTGGATGCCGTCGGCCAGGTGCACGCTGTCACCGGTGAAGCGGTAGACGCCGCTGTTGGCGTCGATGCCGACCGCCGACAGGAACAGGCCGATCAGGGCAGCAATGAAGGTTTTCAGGGGCTTGTCACCGGCCATGCCGCCCAGGGCGACGATGGCGAACACCATCAGCACGAAGTACTCCGCCGGGCCGAAAGCAATGGCCCATTTCGCCAGCAACGGCGCGAACAGCACCATGCCGCAAGTGGCGATGAAGGCACCGATGAACGAACTCCAGGCCGACAGCGACAGGGCCACGCCGGCCAGGCCCCGGCGGGCCATCGGGTAACCGTCAAGGGTGGTCATCACGGTCGAGGCCTCGCCCGGGATGTTCAGCAGGATCGAGCTGATTCGCCCACCGTACTCGCAGCCCAGGTACACCGCTGCCAGCAGGATCAGCGCCGACTCCGGTGGCAGGCCCAGGGCGAAGGCGATGGGAATCAGCAGGGCCACGCCGTTGATCGGGCCCAAGCCTGGCAGCAGGCCGACCACAGTGCCGATCAGGGTGCCGGAGAGGGCGGTGACCAGGTTGTAGGGGGACAGGGCGACGCCGAAGCCCTGGCCCAGGTAGCTCAAGGTATCCATGTGTCAGTTCTCCAGTACGCTCAGCAGGCCAAGGGGCAGGGGCACGTCCATTACGCGGTCGAACAGCCAGTAGAGAAAGACGCTCATGCCGACCACCACGATGGCACTGTGCAGCCAGCGACCGCCGTACAGCCGGGCCATGGGCACACCGACCAGCATGGCGCTGAGAATGAAGCCCAAAGGTTCGAAGGTGGCGGCGAAAACAACCAGCAGGCCGACGCAGGCGGCAATCTTGGTCAGGGTTTCGCGGTCCAGTTCCGGTTCATCGTCCTTGCGCACGATGGGCGTAGGGCGAAACACCAGGTACAGCAGGCCAAGGCTCATCAGGCCGAGCATCAGCAGCGGGTAGGCGCGTGGGCCGACCGGCTCATAGGAAAACGCCGCCTGGTAGGGCAAGGCCATCACGGCCAGAGCGGCGCACACCGCCAGCAGGGCCAGGGCGAAGATGCGTTGCAGGATCATTGCAGAGTCCTCGTTGAACGCGGACCCTGTGGGAGCGGGCTTGCCCGCGAACACCGGCAAAGCCGGTGCCATACACCGCGGTGCTTGCTTCGCGGGCAAGCCCGCTCCCACAGGTATCTGAGAAAGGTTGCGGATGACTTACTGAATCAGCCCAAATTCCTTGGCCAATGCCTTGTAGTCAGCCACTTGCTTCTTCACATAGCCGTCCAGCTCTTCGCCGGTCATGGCGAACGGGAACAGCTCGCGCTGGTCACGCAGCTTGGCGAAGTCTTCCGAGGCCAGCATCTTGTCGAACGAAGCCTTCCACCAGGCGTAGTCCTCGTCGCTCACCTTTGGCCCCAGGTAGAAACCGCGTACCACTGGCCAGACGATGTCGTAGCCCTGTTCCTTGGCCGTGGGGATGTCTTTCATCTCGGGTTCGTCCAGGCGGTTTTCCGAGAACACTGCAAGGAGGCGCATGTTGCCGCTCTGGATATGCGGCATGGAGTCGGAGATGTCGGTCGAGCCAACCTGGATATGGCCACCCAGCAACGCCGTGGCAATTTCGCCACCGCCTTCCAGGGCCACGTAGCGCAGGTCACGCGGGTTGATGCCGGCAGCCTTGGCGATCAGGGCGGTCTGCATCCAGTCCTGGCTGCCCACGGTGCCGCCGGAGCCGATCACCACTTTGCTCGGGTCTTTCTTCAGCGCAGCGACCAGGTCGTCGAGGGTTTTGTAAGGGGAGTCGCTTTTCACCGCGATGGCGCCATAGCTGGTACCGACAGCGGCCAGCCACTTCACCGCGTTCTCGTCAAAGCGGCCGAACTTGCCTTGTGCCAGGTTCAGCAGCGAACCACTGGACCAGGCCACCAGAGTGCCGGCATCGGCAGGGCGCTGGGCGACCACGGCGTTGTAGGCCACCGCGCCGACACCGCCGGGCATGTAGGTGACGCGCATCGGCTTGCTGAGGATCTTTTCCTGCACCAGGGCGCTTTGCACCAGTTTGCAGGTCAGGTCGAAGCCACCGCCGGGCGAGGCGGGGGCGATGCATTCGGGACGTTTCGGTTCGGCAGCGAGGGCATTGCCGGCCAACAGCAGGCAGCCGGTAGCGAGGACGAGGCGGCGCAGTGAAAAGGTCATCGTCTATCTCCGTGAGCGTTGTTGTTATTGGGTTACCACAGGGCGACGCTGTAGCTCACCAGCAGCCGCACTTCGTCCGCGTCGCGGGCGAAGTTGGAGCGGAAGGTGGCGTTGCGCAGGCGGACGGCGACGTTCTTCAACGGGCCGCTTTGTACCACGTACTTGAGCTCGGTGTTGCGTTCCCACTCCTTGCCCTCGCCGCCGGCGGCGCGGCTGACGTTGTCGCCGCTGATGTAGCGGGTCATGAAGGTCAGGCCTGGCACGCCGAGGGCGGCGAAGTTGTAGTCGTAGCGCGCTTGCCAGGAGCGCTCGTCGGCGCCGGCGAAGTCGTTGATCTGGACGAAGTTGACCAGGTACGGGTCGGCACCATCGACATACGGGAAGGCGCTGTCCCCAGACAGCTGCTGCCAGGCGGCGCTGACCTTGTGCCCGCCCAGGGCGTAGCTGAGCATGCCGTTGACGGTGGTGTTGTCGATGTTGCCCGCCCTGGCCGCACCGGCGTCGTCGCTCACGGCCAGGCGCAGGTCGGCGCCGAAGGTGCCCGGGCCCCACGGCTGGGTGGCGACCATGCCGATGAAGTGTTGGCGGTAGATGTCGTCGAGCTGGGCGAAGTGATAGCTGCCGGTGATGCGGTCGGTGAACTGGTAGTCCAGCCCGCCCAGGGCCAGGTTGTCGGCGCTGAACGTGCCACCAAAGCGGCCGTTCTTGTTGTTCAGTGCCAGGTCTTCCCAGTTGGTGTCGTTGCGGTCCTTGGCCTTGTCCAGGCGACCGCCAGTGAAGGTCAGGCCCTTGATTTCCTTCGAGGTGAGCAGGCCGCCTTCGAACGTTTGCGGCAGGATGCGCCCGTCGTTGGGCTGCAGGGTTGGCAGCTCGGGGATCAGGGTGCCGACTTTCAGTTCGGTCTGGGAAATCTTCACCTTGCCGGTCAGGCCGAGTTTGGAATATTCATCGGCGGCCTTGCCATCATCGTGGGTCGGCAACAGGCCGGTGTCGGTGCGGTCGGGGCTGGAATCGAGCTTGATGCCGATCATGCCCAGTGCATCCAGGCCAAAGCCTACGGTGCCATCGGTGTAGCCGGACTCGAAGTTGAGGATGAAGCCCTGGGCCCACTCGTCGCGCTTGGATTGCTGCGCGCTGGTGCCGTCGCGGAAGTCGCGGTTGAAGTACATGTTGCGAGTTTCGAAGGTGGCCGTGCTGTCTTCGAAGAAGGCGGCCTGGCTCATCGGGGCGACACCGGCAAGCGCAAGGGCGCTGGCGATGGCGGAGGGGCGTGCGGCAAAGGAACGGGTAGGCGCGAACGCCTGCGGCTGCGATGACAGCATCGTCGATGACTCCGTTTATTGTTCTTATTCGTTGCACCTTGCTGGTGCTTTTTTCGGCGCGAAGGGCGACCGTGGTGCGATGCTAGGTAACGAACCTTTCGCTAACCTTTCAGCGTGAAAGGTTTGTTAAGAGGGGCTTCACAGGCTTGGCGACAGCGGTACACTCCGCGCCAACCGCCCCACCCGAGCAGGGAGAATCCGATGCGTGTGCTGCTGGTCGAAGACCATCTGCAACTGGCCGAAAGCGTGGCCCAGGCCTTGAAAAGCCACGGCCTGACCGTGGATGTGCTGCATGACGGCGTGGCTGCCGACCTGGCCCTGGCCAGCGAGGAATACGCCGTGGCGGTGCTGGATGTCGGCTTGCCGCGCATGGATGGTTTTGAGGTGCTGGCGCGCCTGCGCGGCCGTGGCAAGACTGTCCCGGTGCTGATGCTGACCGCGCGCAGCGACGTCAAGGACCGGGTTCATGGCCTGAACCTGGGAGCAGACGACTACCTGGCCAAACCGTTCGAGCTGACCGAGCTGGAAGCGCGGGTGAAGGCGTTGCTGCGCCGCAGTGTGCTCGGTGGCGAGCGCCAGCAACGTTGCGGGCCGCTGGTCTACGACCTGGATACCCGGCGCTTTGCCCTTGGCGACGACAACCTGACCCTGACGTCGCGCGAGCAAAGCGTGCTGGAAGCGCTGATCGCACGCCCTGGTCGGGTGATGAGCAAAGAGCAACTGGCTGCCCAGGTGTTCGGCCTGGATGAAGAAGCCAGCCCGGATGCCATCGAAATCTATATCCACCGGCTGCGCAAAAAGCTCGACGGCCACCCAGTGGCCATTGTCACCTTCCGTGGGCTGGGTTACCTGCTAGAGCACCGCGATGCGTGACAACGGCAGCTTGCGCGGGCGCCTGCTGGGCAACCTGGCCCTGCTGTTGGTGGTGCTGATGCTGGCCAGCGGCCTGAGCGCCTACTGGAATGGCCGTGAGGCCGCCGATACCGCCTACGACCGCACCCTGCTGGCCTCGGCGCGCACCATTGCCGCTGGCCTGTCGCAGCGTGACGGGTCACTGAGCGCGGATGTGCCTTACGTGGCGTTGGACACGTTCGCCTACGACAGCGCCGGGCGCATCTACTACCAGGTGCTGGACATCAAGCAGCGGCTGATTTCCGGCTACGAGAACCTGCCGCCGCCGCCGCCCGGTACGCCGCGCACTGACGATTACCCGGCGCTTGCTCGGTTCTACAACGCCACCTACCTGGGCCAGGACGTGCGGGTGGTCAGCCTGCTGAAGGCAGTGACCGAGCCGAACATGAACGGCATGGCGGAAATCCGCGTGGCCGAGACGGAAGAGGCGCGGGTGCGCATGGCCCGTGGGCTGATGGCCGACACTCTGCTGCGTCTGGGTATGCTGGCGCTGGGTGCGTTGGTGATGGTGTGGTTTGCCGTGAGTGCGGCGTTGCGGCCCCTGGAGCGCTTGCGCACGGCGGTGGAAGAGCGCCAGCCAGATGACTTGCGGGCCTTGCCGGTGGTGCAGGTGCAGCGTGAGCTCGGCCCGCTGGTGCGGGCCTTGAACCACTTTACCGAGCGGCTGCGCGGTCAGTTCGAACGCCAGGCGCAGTTCATTGCCGATGCCGCCCATGAATTGCGTACGCCGCTGGCGGCGCTGAAGGCTCGGGTCGAATTGGGGTTGCGCTCGTCAGAGCCACAGGAGTGGCGACAAACGTTGGAATCTGCGGCCCAAGGTACCGACAGGCTGACCCACTTGGCCAATCAGCTGCTATCGCTGGCACGGGTGGAGAACGGAGCGCGGGCAATTGCCGAGGGCGGCGCGCAGCGCCTGGACCTGAGCCAGCTGGCCCGTGAGCTGGGCATGGCCATGGCCCCGTTGGCACACAAGCGCGGCGTTGCGCTGGCCCTGGAGGCCGAGGCGCCTGTGTGGCTGAAGGGCGAGCCGACGCTGCTCAACGAGCTGTTGAGCAACCTGGTGGACAATGCCCTGGCGCACACGCCAGAAGGTGGCAATGTGATCTTGCGGGTGGTGGCACCAGCGGTGCTGGAGGTGGAAGACGACGGGCCGGGCATTCCCGAGGCTGAGCGTGAGCGGGTGTTCGAGCGGTTCTACCGGCGCAGTGCGCAAGGGAGCGGGCTTGGGCTGGCGATTGTCGGTGAAATCTGCCGGGCGCACCTGGCGCAGGTGAGCCTGCATGATGGCGAGAACGGCGGGCTGCGGGTGCGGGTGAGTTTTATCGCAGATTGATGTGTGGTCTGTACCGGCCTCTTCGCGGGTAAAACCGCTCCCATAGGTACTGCGCAGGCCTCAGGTGCGACGCAGTCCCTGTAGGAGCGGTTTTACCCGCGAAGAGGCCGGCACAGGCAGAAGCAAGTCAGCGGAACATGCTCCGCGCTTCGAGCAGTTCATCCACTTCCAGTTCAGTGCCAAACGGCAGCCCCAGGTGGCGGTACGCCGGCAGCGCAGCCAGTGGCCGATGCCGCCCGCGCTGGCTGATGCAGCGGGCGATCTGCACGATATCGATGTAATCGACCTTGTCAGTCTGCCGGTCCAGGTCCTGAACCTGGCTGGGCAGGTTGACCAGTTGCTCCGGAAACTCCCAGGCCTTGAGGATCTTGTCCCCCAGCACCGGCTGGATCTGCTCGATCACGTAATGCAGGCAAACCGGGTCGGACAGCAGTTCGTTGTGCTCTTCGGCGTAGATGAGCACCGGCAGTGCGCCAATCTGGTTGACCAGCCCACCCAAGGTCGCCTGGTCGGGCTTGAGGTGCGTGTAGCGCCTGCAGATTTCGTAGCTGATACCTGCAACTTCCAGGCTGTTGGCCCAGATATCGCGCAGTTTTTGTTCAACGGCCGGCGCGCGGGCATGGAAAATCTGCTCGATCACCAGACCAATGGCCAGGTTGCAGCTGTAATTGATGCCCAGCCGCGTGATGGCAGTGTGCAGGTCGGTGACCTCGACCGCTGCACGCAGCAGCGGGCTGTTGACGACCTTGATCAGGCGCGCAGAAAGGGCCGCATCGCGACCGATCACCTTGCTCAGGGCCGCTACGCTGATCTCGCTGTCTTCCGCTGCCTCGCGGATGCTCAAGGCAACCTCGGGCAGGGTCGGCAGGACCAGGTCATCCTTCTCGATGGCATTGAGCAACTGTGCTTGAACCATCTCGGCCAGCTTGTTCATGGGCGTGTCTACCGCAGTGGTGGTGCGGCCCCGCCACAGGGGCGGGGCAGGCTGGTCAGCGCTGGATTTCCCGGTCGCGGTCCAGTTCGTAAGGCAGGGTCAGCACTTGCAGGCGCGGGCCTTCCAGGCTGCCCAGGTGCAGGTTGTCGTCTTCCACTGCCTCGGCGCTGAGCACCGCAAGCAGTTCACAGCCCGCACCGTTGCCAGCAGCAATGACCACTTCACCGACCGACGAACCATGGGTGGGCGAGAATATCTCGGCACCCGGGGCCGGAATGGCCTGCTGGTCCAGTGCCAGGCGGTACTGGCGACGCTTGAGCTTGCCCAGGTACTGCATGCGGGCGACGATTTCCTGGCCGGTGTAGCAGCCTTTCTTGAAGCTGACACCATCGACGGCTTGCAGGTTGATCATTTGCGGGATGAACAGCTCACGGGTTGGCCCCATGACCTGGCCGATACCGGCGCGAACCTGCCCAAGCAGCCAGTCGTTGAGGTTGCCCTCGGGCAGGGCGCCGGCGAGCGCCTGGTGCACGGTGTCGGCCTTGTCTGCCGGCACCCACAGTTCTACGCGGCCGGCAGAAACGGCAATGGCAATCAGGCCCTCATGGCGCACGGTGCTGCCGGCAGCTGCGGGCACGTCGAGCCCCAGCGCCTGCAGCGCAGCGTCACCACCTTGCAGGCCAAAGCGTGCCCAGGCGGCGCTTTCGTCGGTCAGCGTGGCCTTGGAGAACACGGCGTACTTCTTCAGGTCGGCCAGTTGCGCATCGAGCAGTTCACTGGCCATGGCCAGCAGGTAGCCGTTGCCTTCGGGCAGGATGCGGAAGCTGGACTGCATGCGCCCCTTGACCATGCAGCGGGCGCCGAGGCTGGCGTGTTCCTGGCTGAGGTAGTTGATGTTGCAAGTCAGCTGGCCTTGCAGGAACTTGCCTGCATCGGAGCCGCGGACGGCGAGGATGCCCTCGTGGGACAGGGGGCAGAAGAAAGCGGAATCGGCCATGGGTCATCGCGGTGGCTAAAGACTGGCGGCCATCATAGAACGCCGGTAACAAAATAGGTAGGTGACTAGACCAACGCCCGGTGTCGCTTCGCGTGCCTGGCTGTATACTGGCGGGCCATTCGAGGAGGGCCCCATGGTCGAACAAACTGAACTCAACCGGCTTTTCTGGCACAGCCGCCGTGGCATGCTTGAACTGGACGTGCTGCTGGTGCCTTTCACCCAGGAAGTCTACCCCACCCTCAACGAGACCGACCGCGAACTGTACGTGCGTCTGTTGAGCTGCGAGGATCAGGACATGTTCGGCTGGTTCATGGAGCGCACCGAGTCTGAAGACCCGGAGCTGCAGCGCATGGTTCGCATCATTCTGGACCGTGTCCAGCCCAAGTGAGTGCTTTGAGTGCCGCTGGCAAGGCTCACGCCTGCTGCTAGCGGCCTATCTGGGTTGCCAGGTACTGGCGTGGCTTGCCGTGTGGGCGAGCCCGCTGCCCGGGTGGCTGAGTCTCTCTGTTGTCGCTGCCTGTATTGCCCACGCTGGCTGGGCCATTCCCCGACGTATCCTGTTGACGCATGAGCATGCCGTTGTTGGCGTGCGCCGTGATGTGCGCGGCTGGCAGGTGTTCAGCCGTGCCCGTGGCTGGCAGCCGGTGCGCTTGTGCCGGGACAGCGTGGCGCTGCCGGGGCTGGTGGTGTTGCGCTTTGAGCGGGTGGGGCGGTGGTTGGGGGAGAGCCAGTGCATAGCGCGGGATGCGTTGGGGGCGGATGAGCATCGGCGCTTGCGGGTAAGGTTGAAGTTCAGCAGGCGCAGGTGGGCTGAGGTGGGGGCGAGTCGGGGCTGATAGGTGTTCGCCGTCGCAGGTTCAGCGCCTGTGAGATCGAGCGCCGCCCGCGCGGCGCATCGCGAGCTGCGCTCGCTCCTACGTTTGTTTCGGGCCAGTCATGCTTGTGACAGGCGCGCGCGACCGCCTTGTTTGTACGACGCGATATCGTGCCATGCGCCAAGGCGTTCGCGCGCAAATCTGACAGAAATAATTGGCCCGAAACAGACGTAGGAGCGAGCGCAGCTCGCGATGCGCCGCCCGGGCGGCGCTCGGTCTCACAGATGCTGCAAATTTCAGAGCGGGCTGAGGATGGTGTCCTTGGCCTCGTCCAGCATCCCCGGGTAGTCCAGGGTGTAGTGCAGCCCACGGCTTTCCTTGCGCTGCATGGCCGACAGGATCATCAGCTCGGCCACCTGCGCCAAGTTGCGCAGTTCGATCAGGTCGCGGCTGACCTTGTAGTTGCTGTAGAACTCGTCAATCTCATCCAGCAGCAGGCGAATGCGATGCTGCGCGCGTTGCAGGCGTTTGCTGGTGCGCACGATGCCGACATAGTCCCACATGAAACGCCGCAGCTCGTCCCAGTTGTGCGCGATGATCACGTCCTCGTCCGAGTCGGTGACCTGGCTGGCGTCCCAGCCCGGCAGGGCCTTGGGCATGGCCACTGCCTCAAGGTTCGCCTGGATGTCGGCAGCGGCGGCCCGGCCATAGACGAAGCATTCCAGCAAAGAGTTGCTGGCCATGCGGTTGGCGCCGTGCAGGCCGGTGAAGCTGGTTTCGCCAATCGCGTACAAGCCCGGTACGTCGGTGTGGCCACGGTCGTCGACCATCACCCCGCCGCAGGTGTAGTGCGCTGCGGGCACCACCGGGATCGGCTGACGGGTGATGTCGATGCCAAACGCCAGGCAGCGCTCGTACACGGTGGGGAAGTGGCTCTTGATGAAATCGGCCGGCTTGTGGGTGATGTCCAGGTAGACGCAGTCCACGCCCAGGCGCTTCATCTCATGGTCGATGGCGCGGGCCACGATGTCGCGCGGGGCCAGTTCTTCGCGTGGGTCGAAGCGCGGCATGAAACGTTCGCCGTTGGGCAGGCGCAGCAGCGCGCCTTCGCCGCGCAGGGCTTCGGTGACCAGGAAGCTCTTGGCCTGCGGGTGGTACAGGCAGGTCGGGTGGAACTGGTTGAACTCAAGGTTGGCCACCCGGCAACCCGCCCGCCAGGCCATGGCGATACCGTCACCGCAAGCGCCATCGGGGTTGCTGGTATAGAGATAGACCTTGGCTGCGCCACCGGTGGCCAGCACGGTGAAGCGTGCGCCGAAGGTATCTACCTCCCCGGTATTGCGGTTTAACACATAGGCGCCCAGGCAGCGTTCGCCAGGCAGGCCCAGGCGGCGTTCGGTGATCAGGTCGACCGCTACATGCTGCTCCAGCAGCTGGATGTTCGGGCGCAGGCGAGCCTGTTCCAGCAGCGTCGTGAAAATGGCCGCGCCGGTCGCATCGGCGGCGTGGATGATGCGCCGATGGCTATGGCCGCCCTCACGGGTGAGATGGAACTCGAAACCACCGTCATCAACGCTGTAGTGCTCGTCGCGGGTAAAGGGCACGCCTTGCTCGATCAGCCATTGAATGGCTTCCCGGCTGTGCTCGACGGTAAAGCGCACCGCCTCTTCGTTGCACAGGCCGCCGCCGGCATTGAGGGTGTCCTCGACATGCGACTGCACGGTATCGGTGTTGTCGAGCACCGCAGCGACCCCGCCCTGGGCCCAGAAGGTCGAGCCGTTGGCCAGGTCGCCCTTGCTGAGCACGGCAATGCGCACGTGGCTGGGAAGGTTAAGTGCCAGGCTGAGACCGGCGGCACCGCTGCCGATCACCAGGACATCATGTTTGAATTGTTGGCTCATGTCGGGACACTAGTAATCTTTGGAAAGGGCGCGGCACAATAGTCACGCGCAGATGGCATTGTGAAACTATCGTTAAACTTGGCCGGGATGCCTTTATAGCAGCCCGGGGTGGCCAATTTCCATGCCACTTGCCAGGTTGCGGCAACCTTTGTGGGAACTTTCCGACATGGCCGGAAATCCTATGAAGGCTGCCCGCACGCCACAATTTGCCGCGGCGACGCAGGGTGGCAGGCCTGTCCGGGCTGTCTCTGCGTATTCGAAACCTGATTATCGACGTAGCCGGCCGTGACCGCGCCGCGTCTTCCGTGCAAGCCGACCAAGGGCTGCAGGAAACTTGCTTGGAGGGGAGAACTTTTGCGTAAAGCCCGAGTCTATGGTTGCAAGCCTGAACGATGGCTGTTGCAACGCTCCTTCGAGTTCACCGAGGAGTGTTCATGCTAACCCAGGAAGAGGATCAGCAGCTTGTCGAGCGCGTTCAGCGCGGTGACAGGCGAGCGTTCGATCTGTTGGTGCTGAAGTATCAGCACAAGATTCTCGGGTTGATCGTGCGGTTCGTTCACGATACCCACGAGGCCCAGGATGTGGCGCAGGAAGCCTTTATCAAGGCCTACCGTGCGCTTGGCAATTTTCGCGGTGACAGTGCGTTTTATACCTGGCTGTACCGTATAGCCATCAACACGGCGAAGAATTATCTGGTGTCCCGTGGAAGACGGCCGCCAGACAGTGATGTGAGCTCCGAGGATGCGGAGTTTTACGACGGCGATCATGGCCTCAAGGATCTCGAGTCCCCAGAGCGCTCGTTGTTGCGGGATGAAATCGAAGGCACCGTCCATCGCACCATCCAGCAACTGCCCGAAGACCTGCGCACGGCACTGACCCTGCGCGAGTTCGACGGACTGAGTTACGAAGACATTGCCAGTGTCATGCAATGTCCGGTGGGTACCGTGCGCTCTCGAATCTTCCGCGCTCGGGAGGCCATAGACAAAGCCCTGCAGCCGTTGTTGCAGGAAACCTGAGACAGCGGCGACAGCCAAGAGAGGAACCGCCATGAGTCGTGAAGCTTTGCAGGAATCGCTGTCCGCGGTGATGGATAACGAAGCGGACGAACTGGAATTGCGTCGGGTGTTGAACGCCGTCGACGATGCCGAAACCCGTGCCACCTGGTCGCGTTACCAGGTTGCCCGTGCAGCCATGCACAAGGAGCTGCTGCTGCCTAACCTGGATATCGCCTCGGCGGTGTCTGCCGCGCTGGCTGACGAAGCGGTGCCGGCCAAGGTCAAGAAAGGCCCGTGGCGCAGCATTGGTCGGCTGGCTGTAGCGGCTTCGGTCACCGTTGCGGTGCTTGCCGGTGTACGCATGTACAACCAGGACGAAATCACCGGTGCCGAGCTTGCAGCCCAGCAGCCTGTCCAGCAAGGCCTGAGCGTGCCACAAGCACAAGGCCCGGCCGTTTTGGCAGGCTATAGTGAGAGCAGTGAGCAACCGACCGGGCCAATGGCCAACGGTGTGCTGCAAAACCAGGCCGGCTGGGATCAGCGTTTGCCAGGCTACCTGCGTCAGCATGCCCAGGAATCTGCGCTCAAAGGCACTGAAACCGCATTGCCTTATGCCCGCGCCGCCAGCCTGGAAAACCGTTAAGTAAGGAGGATCATGCGCGCGCTACCTCTCCTGTCGCTGCTGATTGGCAGCTTCATGATGGTGCCAGCATTGGCGGCCAACTCCTCGCCCCAGGCGAGTGAGTGGCTGAACAAGCTGGCACAGGCCGAGCAAAAGCAGAGCTATCAAGGCTCTTTCGTCTACGAACGCAACGGCAGCTTCTCTTCCCACGATATCTGGCACCGGGTCGAGGACGGCAAGGTCAGCGAGCGGCTGCTGCAGCTCGATGGCGCCGCCCAGGAAATCGTGCGCGTGGATGGGAGGGTGGCGTGTGTCAGTGGGGCCTTGGTCAGCAGTGTCGCGGCACCGCCAGATACCGCGCCGCGTGTGCTTGATCCGCTGAAACTGATGGGCTGGTACGATTTGAGCGTGGCGGGCAAGTCACGGGTCGCCGGGCGCGACGCCGTGATCGTGACGCTCACGCCCCGCGACCAGCACCGCTATGCCTTTGAACTGCACTTGGACCGTAATACCGGCCTGCCACTGCGCTCGTTGATGCTCAACGACAAAGGGCAGTTGCTGGAGCGCTTCCAGATGACCCGCCTCGATACCGACGAGCCGCCTGGCGACGATGACTTGCGCCCCAGCGCTGCCTGCAAGCCTGTGCAGCATGGCGCGCCCGTCAGCAATGACAGCGTTGCTGGCTGGCGCTCGGACTGGCTACCGCCCGGGTTCGAGCTGGTCAACAGCTCGGTGCGTCGCGACTCCAAACACAACAGTTCGGTCAGCAGCCTGATGTATGACGATGGCCTCGCACGTTTTTCCGTGTTCCTCGAACCGGTGAACGATGACGGCGGCACCGACATGCGCACCCAGCTCGGCCCGACTTCGGCTGTTTCGCGTCGCCTCAATACGCCAAAGGGCAAGGTGATGGTGACCGTGGTGGGCGAAATTCCGCTCGGTACGGCAGAACGCGTCGCTTTGTCGATGCGCCCTCAGGATGCCCAGGCGCGCCAGTGATGGCGCGCGTTTGCGGGCCGTGCCAAGGCAGGCGAACATACGGCTGAAATGAAATTAAAGCATTGTCATTTGCAATCCATCGGCAAATTTTCTATAGGTCAGGCTTTCAGGAGCCTGGCCTTTCCTGCTTTGTGCAGGGGTCTTTCTAAACTACCGCTCGTTGTGACGGGAGCCGTATGTCAATACCACGCTTGAAATCCTACCTAACGATGTTCGCCGCCGTGCTGATGCTTGGCCAGGTGCTCACCGCCCAGGCCGAGGAAGCCCTGCCGGACTTCACCACCCTGGTCGAGCAGGCCTCGCCGGCCGTGGTCAACATCAGTACCAAGCAGAAGCTGCCCGACCGCGTCGCCGCCGGGCAGATGCCGGACCTGGAAGGCCTGCCGCCGATGTTCCGCGAGTTCTTCGAGCGCAACATGCCGCAGCAGCCGCGTTCGCCGCGTGGTGACCGCCAGCGCGAGGCGCAGTCGCTGGGCTCGGGCTTCATCATTTCCAGCGATGGCTACGTGCTGACCAACAACCATGTGGTGGCCGATGCCGACGAGATCATCGTCCGTCTTTCGGACCGCAGCGAGCTGCAGGCCAAGCTGGTCGGCACCGACCCGCGCACCGACGTGGCCCTGCTCAAGGTCGAAGGCAAGAACCTGCCGACGGTCAAGTTGGGTGACTCCGAGAAGCTCAAGGTGGGCGAATGGGTATTGGCCATCGGTTCGCCGTTCGGCTTCGACCATTCGGTGACCAAAGGTATCGTCAGCGCCAAGGGCCGTACCTTGCCAAACGACACCTATGTACCGTTCATCCAGACTGACGTGGCCATCAACCCGGGTAACTCCGGCGGCCCGCTGTTCAACATGAAGGGCGAAGTGGTGGGTATCAACTCGCAGATCTTCACCCGCTCCGGTGGCTTCATGGGCCTGTCGTTCGCCATCCCGATCGATGTGGCGATCGATGTGTCCAACCAGCTGAAGAAAGACGGCAAGGTCAGCCGCGGTTGGCTGGGCGTGGTCATCCAGGAGGTCAACAAGGACCTGGCGGAATCCTTCGGCCTGGACAAACCGGCCGGTGCCCTGGTGGCCCAGGTGCTGGAAAACGGCCCGGCAGCCAAGGGCGGCCTGCAGGTGGGCGACGTGATCCTGAGCATGAACGGCCAGCCAATCGTCATGTCGGCCGACCTGCCACACCTGGTCGGCGGCCTCAAGGATGGTGAGAAGGCCAAGCTGGAAATCATCCGCAACGGCAAGCGCCAGACCCTGGACATCAGCGTCGGCGCGCTGCCGGACGATGATGCCGACATCGGCACCGGCACCGGTGCCGATGGCAGTGCAGAGCGCAGCAGTAACCGTCTGGGTGTGTCGGTCGCCGACCTGACCGCCGAGCAGAAGAAATCCCTGGAGCTCAAAGGCGGTGTGGTCATCAAGGAAGTGCAGGATGGCCCGGCAGCGCTGATCGGCCTGCGTCCGGGTGATGTCATCAGCCACCTGAACAACCAGGCCATCGGTTCGGCCAAAGAGTTCACCGAAATCGCCAAGGAGCTGCCGAAGAACCGTTCGGTGTCGATGCGCGTGCTGCGTCAGGGCCGTGCCAGCTTCATCACCTTCAAGCTCGCTGAATAAGCGGCCTGGCAAGGGAGAAAGGGCAGCTACGGCTGCCCTTTTTCATGATTATTCACAATTGGACGGTGGATTGCTGTGTACAGTCGGACAGAGGAATCTCCCATATCCCGGCAGCTTGAGGTACAATTCCCGGCTATTTTTCGGCGGGCGTCCGGCTCGCAGCCTTTTCGAGTGTTGACCCGTGAGTGATTTGAGTCATATCCGCAATTTCTCCATCATCGCCCACATCGACCATGGCAAGTCGACGCTGGCCGACCGTTTCATCCAGATGTGCGGTGGCCTGTCGGCACGCGAAATGGAAGCCCAGGTGCTTGATTCCATGGACCTGGAGCGTGAACGCGGTATTACCATCAAGGCCCACAGCGTCACGCTTCACTACAAGGCGCAGGACGGCAAGACCTATCAGCTGAACTTCATCGACACCCCCGGCCACGTTGACTTCACCTATGAAGTCTCGCGCTCGCTGGCGGCCTGTGAAGGTGCGCTGCTGGTCGTCGACGCCGGCCAGGGCGTAGAGGCCCAGTCCGTGGCCAACTGCTACACCGCCATCGAGCAGGGCCTGGAGGTCATGCCGGTGCTGAACAAGATGGACTTGCCCCAGGCCGACCCGGACCGCGTCAAGGACGAGATCGAGAAGATCATCGGCATCGACGCTACCGACGCTGTGGCCTGCAGTGCCAAAAGCGGCATGGGCGTGGACGAGGTGCTCGAGCGCCTGGTGCACTCCATTCCTGCACCCGAGGGCGAGATCGATGCGCCGCTGCAAGCGCTGATCATCGATTCCTGGTTCGACAACTACCTGGGCGTGGTCTCGCTGGTGCGCGTGCGCCAGGGCCGCGTCAAGAAGGGTGACAAGATCCTGGTCAAGTCCACCGGCAAGGTGCACCTGGTCGACAGCGTGGGTGTATTCACGCCGAAACACACCCAGACCGCAGACCTGAAAGCTGGCGAAGTAGGCTTCATCATCGCCAGCATCAAGGACATTCACGGTGCCCCTGTGGGTGACACCCTGACCCTGTCCTCGACCCCTGAGGTCGAAGTGCTGCCAGGCTTCAAGAAGATCCAGCCGCAGGTATACGCCGGCCTGTTCCCGGTCAGTTCCGACGACTTCGAAGACTTCCGCGATGCCCTGCAGAAGCTGACCCTGAACGACTCGTCGCTGCAGTACATGCCGGAAAGCTCTGACGCTTTGGGCTTCGGCTTCCGTTGCGGCTTCCTTGGCATGCTGCACATGGAGATCATCCAGGAGCGCCTGGAGCGCGAATACGACCTGGACCTGATCACCACAGCACCTAGCGTGATCTACGAGCTGGAACTGAAAACCGGCGAAACCATCGTTGTCGACAACCCGTCGAAGCTGCCAGACGTATCGGCTGTGGCCGACTTCCGTGAGCCGATCGTCACCGCGACCATTCTGGTCCCGCAAGAGCACCTCGGTAATGTCATCACCCTGTGCATCGAGAAGCGTGGTGTGCAGCGCGACATGCAGTTCCTCGGCAGCCAGGTTCAGGTGCGTTACGACATGCCGATGAACGAAGTGGTACTGGATTTCTTCGACCGTCTCAAGTCCACCAGCCGCGGCTATGCTTCGCTGGACTATCATTTCGACCGCTACCAGTCGGCCAACCTGGTCAAGCTGGATGTACTGATCAACGGCGACAAGGTCGATGCTTTGGCATTGATCGTGCACCGCGACAACGCGGCCTACAAAGGCCGTGCGTTGACCGAAAAGATGAAGGAACTGATCCCTCGGCAGATGTTCGACGTGGCGATCCAGGCAGCTATCGGCGGCCAGATCATCGCGCGGACAACCGTCAAGGCGCTCAGAAAGAACGTACTGGCCAAGTGCTATGGCGGTGACGTCAGCCGTAAGAAGAAACTGCTGGAAAAGCAGAAGGCCGGTAAGAAACGCATGAAACAGGTGGGCAACGTGGAGATTCCACAAGAAGCCTTCCTCGCCGTGCTCAGGTTGGATAGCTAGGTCCTATGTCGCTAAATTTCCCGCTGTTGCTAGTCATCGCCGTCTTCGTCTGCGGTCTGCTGGGCTTGATCGACCTGCTGTTCCTGGCCCCGCGCCGGCGCGCAGCAATCGCCAACTACCAGGGCAGCGTCAGCCAGCCCGAGATGGCGGTGGTCGAGCGCCTGAACAAGGAACCGCTGCTGGTCGAGTACGGCAAGTCGTTCTTTCCGGTGCTGTTCATCGTGCTGGTGCTGCGCTCGTTCCTGGTCGAGCCGTTCCAGATCCCTTCGGGGTCGATGAAACCGACCCTGGAAGTGGGCGATTTCATCCTGGTGAACAAGTTCTCGTACGGCATTCGTTTGCCGGTGATCGACAAGAAGGTCATCGAGGTCGGTGACCCGCAACGCGGTGATGTAATGGTGTTCCGCTACCCGAGCGACCCGAACGTCAACTACATCAAGCGTGTGGTTGGCTTGCCGGGTGATGTGGTTCGCTACACCAACGACAAGCGGCTGTTCGTCAACGGCCAGCCGATTGCCGAACAACTGGTGGGCACCGAGCCGGGTACCTTGGGCAGCGCCGAGCTGTACAAGGAAAAACTCGGTGAGGCCGAACACCTGATCCGCAAGGAAATGAGCCGTTATCGCATGCCGCCGGATCAGCAATGGACCGTGCCGGCAGGCCATTACTTCATGATGGGCGACAACCGCGACAATTCCAACGACAGCCGTTTCTGGGATGACCCGAACATTCCCAAGGAGCTGCACGGCATGGTTCCGGACCAGAACATCGTCGGCAAGGCCTTTGCAGTGTGGATGAGCTGGCCAGAACCCAAGCTCAGCCACCTGCCCAACCTGTCGCGGGTTGGCCTGATCCATTGATACCCATCGGCGCTGTCCAGCAGACAGCGCCGAATGCATTTCTGACATAGGCTGTGTTCTCAGGGATCGGGAGATTCGCCGCACATCGCGTGGCGAACCACAGCCAAACAGTCTTTCAGGATGTTGATTTGAACAACGCGTTGAACAACGAACGGGTGGCCGCATGAGTGCTTCCCTTGCCCGTCTGGAGCGAAAGCTCGGTTATACCTTCAAGAACCAGGACCAGATGCTCCTGGCGCTGACCCATCGCAGCTATGCCGGGCGCAACAACGAGCGCCTGGAGTTTCTCGGTGACGCCATTCTCAACTTCGTCGCCGGCGAAGCGCTTTTCGAGCGTTTTCCGCAGGCCCGTGAAGGCCAGCTGTCGCGCCTGCGTGCGCGGCTGGTCAAGGGCGAAACCCTGGCCCGGCTGGCCCGTGGCTTCGACCTGGGCGAATACTTGCGCCTGGGTTCGGGTGAGCTCAAGAGCGGCGGTTTTCGCCGCGAGTCGATCCTGGCCGACGCCCTGGAGGCACTGATCGGTGCCATCTACTTGGACGCCGATATGGAAACCGCACGGGAGCGCGTCCTGGCCTGGCTTGCCGATGAGTTCGAAGGCTTGACCCTGGTCGATACCAACAAGGACCCGAAAACCCGCCTGCAAGAGTTTCTGCAATCGCGCAGCTGTGAGCTGCCGCGCTACGAAGTGGTGGATATCCAGGGTGAACCGCACTGCCGCACGTTCTTCGTCGAATGCGAAGTGGTGCTGCTGAACAACAAAAGCCGTGGTCAGGGCGTTAGCCGGCGTATTGCCGAGCAAGTAGCTGCCGCGTCTGCACTGATCGCCCTGGGCGTGGAGAATGGCAATGACTGATAACAACCCGACTCGCTGCGGCTACGTCGCCATTGTCGGCCGCCCCAACGTCGGCAAGTCGACCCTGCTTAACCACATCCTCGGCCAGAAGCTGGCGATTACTTCGCGCAAGCCGCAGACCACCCGCCACAACATGCTTGGCATCAAGACCGAGGGTGACGTGCAGGCGATCTACGTCGATACCCCGGGTATGCACAAGGCCAACGACAAGGCCCTGAACCGCTACATGAACCGTAACGCCTCGGCGGCCCTGAAGGACGTCGACGTGGTGATTTTCGTAGTTGACCGCACCAAGTGGACCGACGAGGACCAACTGGTGCTGGAGCGTGTGCAGTACGTGACTGGCCCGCTGATCATCGCGGTCAACAAGACCGACCGCATGGAAGAGAAAGCCGAGTTGATTCCGCACCTGCAGTGGCTGCAGGAGCAACTGCCGAACGCCGAGGTGATGCCGATCTCTGCGCAGCAGGGGCACAACCTCGAGGCGCTGGAAGCACAGATCGCCAAGCACTTGCCTGAAAACGATCACTTCTTCCCGGAAGACCAGATCACTGACCGCAGCAGCCGTTTCCTGGCCGCCGAGCTGGTGCGCGAAAAGATCATGCGCCAGCTGGGTGCGGAGCTGCCGTACCAGATCACCGTGGAAATTGAAGAATTCAAGCAGCAGGGCCATGTGCTGCACATTCACGCGCTGATCCTGGTTGAACGTGATGGCCAGAAGAAGATCATCATTGGCGACAAGGGCGAGCGCATCAAGCGCATCGGCTCTGAGGCGCGCAAGGACATGGAAGTGCTGTTCGACTCCAAGGTCATGCTCAACCTGTGGGTCAAGGTGAAAGGCGGCTGGTCCGACGACGAGCGCGCCCTGCGTTCGCTGGGTTACGGCGACCTGTAAGCAATATTGTTGGGGCTGCACAGCAGCCCCACTATGCGGTTATTCCTGGCTACAGGGAACGAGTGATCTCCCATGGAACAACCTGTCGGCCAGCCAGCCTATGTGCTGCACAGCCGTGCCTACAAGGAAACCAGCGCGCTGGTAGACTTCTTCACCCCGCAGGGCCGCATGCGCGCTGTACTGCGCCGTGCGCGCGGCAAGGGCGGCAGCCTGGTGCGGCCGTTCGTGCCGCTTGAGGTGGAGCTGCGCGGGCGTGGCGAGCTGAAGAATGTCGGTCGCATGGACAGCGCCGGGATTGCGGCCTGGCTACACGGTGATGCCCTGTTCAGCGGCTTGTACCTCAACGAGCTGCTCATGCGCCTGCTGCCGGCTGAAGCGCCGTTCCCGGCCCTGTTCGAGCATTACACATTGACCCTGCAAGCCTTGGCCGCCGGGCGCCCGCTGGAGCCGCTGCTGCGTTCGTTCGAATGGCGGCTGCTGGACGAGCTTGGTTATGCGTTTTCCTTGAACCATGACGTCAACGACCACCCCATCGTGGCTGACGGCCTTTACCGCTTGCGCGTGGATGCCGGTCTGGAGCGGGTCGAGCTGGTGCAACCCGGCCTGTTTCGCGGCACCGAGCTCATGGCCCTGGCAGAAGCTGACTGGAACGCCCCAGGCGCCTTGCTCGCCGCCAAACGCCTGATGCGCCAGGCATTGGCCGTTCACCTGGGCGCAAAACCGCTGGTCAGCCGGGAACTGTTTCGCAAGCGCTGATCACGACGTATGCTGTGGGGCTCAATTTTCAGGAGAGCCTTTCGTGACTCACAGCAACCGCATGCTTCTTGGCGTAAACATCGACCACGTGGCGACCCTGCGCCAGGCCCGGGGCACGCGTTACCCTGATCCGGTCAAGGCTGCCCTGGACGCCGAAGAGGCGGGCGCCGATGGCATCACCGTGCACCTGCGCGAAGACCGCCGGCACATCCAGGAGCGTGACGTGGTGCTGCTCAAGGATGTGCTGCAGACGCGCATGAACTTCGAGATGGGCGTCACCGAAGAGATGATGGCCTTTGCCGAGAAGATCCGCCCGGCGCACATTTGCCTGGTCCCCGAAACCCGTCAGGAGCTGACCACCGAAGGGGGCCTGGACGTGGCCGGGCAAGAGGCGCGGATCAAGGCCGCCGTGGAGCGCCTGTCGCGCGCCGGTGCCGAAGTGTCGCTGTTCATCGATGCCGACGAGCGGCAGATCGAGGCTTCACGCCGCGTGGGGGCACCGGCCATCGAACTGCACACCGGGCGTTATGCCGATGCCGAAACCCCGACTGAAGTGGCTGAGGAACTCAAGCGTATCGTCGATGGCGTGGCCTTTGGCGTGGGGCAGGGACTGATCGTCAATGCCGGTCACGGGCTGCATTACCACAACGTTGAGGCGGTGGCGGCGATCAAGGGTATCAATGAGCTGAACATTGGCCATGCGCTGGTGGCGCACGCCTTGTTCGTTGGTTTCAAGGCCGCAGTGGCCGAGATGAAGGCGCTGATCGTGGCGGCTTCGCGCTGATTTGATGATCGCCTGTACCGGCCTCTTCGCGGGCACGCCCGCTCCCACAGGTATTGCACAAATCTCAAGGCCTGTGGAGTCCCTGTGGGCGGGCTTGCCCGCGAAGAGGCCGGTACAGACAGCTGATTACTCGGCAGGGAACACCAGGGTAAAGCGGGTAGGCCCTGGGGGGCTGCTAATCAATTCAACACGCCCACCATGTAATTGCATGATCGACTTTACGATCGCCAACCCCAACCCGGTCCCGCCCTCCAGCCGCGAGCGCCCCGATCCTACCCGGTAAAACCGCTCGAACAACCGCGCGTGGTGCTCGGCAGCAATGCCAGGCCCCTGGTTCTCCACAGATAGCCGTACTTCGCTGCCAGAGCGTTCGATACGCAGTTCGATGGGCTCACCCTCAGGGCCATGCCGTATCGCATTGCTCAGCAGGTTCGACAACGCCCGCTGCAACATCAACCGGTCACCCAGCGCTGTGCCCCAGCCCTGAACCCGCAACTCAACGGCTTTCACTTCGGCGCTGAAGGCAAACAGCTCGACCACCCTTGCAGCCTCGTCGGCCATTGCCATCGGCTTGAGCGCGATCTGCACTTGAGGCTGGCTGACCTGGGCGAGAAACAGCATGTCGTTGATGATGCGGTTGAGCCGCGTCAGTTCCTCGATGCTGTCTTCCAGCACTTCCCGGTAGTTGGCGTTGTCCCGCTCACGGGCCAGGGTCACCTGCGCCTTGCCCATCAGGTTGCTCAATGGGGTGCGCAGTTCATGGGCCAGATCGTCGGAGAACTGCGACAACTGGCTCACGCCCTGATCGAGGCGATCGAGCATGACGTTGATACTGCTGGCCAGTTCTGCCAGCTCCTGTGGCAACCCAGTGGCGGGCAAACGATGCTGCAGGTCCTGGGCCGATACCTGCCCGGCAATGCGCCGGAAGTGCCGCAGGGGTTTCAGGCCGCGCTGCATCAGCCACCAGGCGCCCGCACCAATCAAGACCAGCAGCAGTGGCAGAGCGAGCAAAGTGGAATGCAGGTAAGCCTGCAGCAGGGCGTTGTCGTCGGCGCGGTTGAGCGACATCATCACCTTCACCGGCGTGTTGTCGCGCAGGCGCATCAGCCGGGTCACGGTGAGGATCTGATTGCCGCTGCTGTCGCGCCAGGCGTGAAAGCTCAGACGGGCATCGGTGTGCAATTCGCCCACCTGCGACTGCAAAGCCGGGCCGAGGCTGAGCAGGTGCGGGTGGCGGCCCTCTAGGGCCATTACGCTGAGGCTGAGGTTGTCATGCCCCATTACCAGGTCGAGCAGGGGGTGGGCGCGGCTGCCCAGGTCCTCGCTGCGCAGGTCAACGCGCAGGTTGTGCTCGACCTGCAGCATCTTGCGCGCCAGGTCTTTGCGTGCGCGGTTGTCCAGTTCGTGATCCAGCGCGAACACCGCCAGGCAGGCAAGCAGCAGCACGAGTGCGGCGCCCATCAGTGTGACGCCCAGGCCCAGGCGCATCGACAGGCTGGGGTTTTTCAAAAGCGCGCCTCAAGTACATAGCCTACGCCACGTAGGGTGTGGATGAGCTTGTTGTCGAACGGGTCGTCTATCTTCGCCCGCAGGCGCCGGATCGAGACCTCGACCACGTTGGTGTCGCAGTCGAAATTCATGTCCCAGACCAATGAGATGATCTGTGTGCGCGACAACACTTCGCCGGTCTGACGCATCAGCAGGTGGAGCAGCGCGAACTCCTTGGCGGTCAGGTCGATGCGTTGCCCGGCGCGGTAGGCGCGGTGGCGGCCAGGGTCCAGCTCCAGGTCGGCGACGCGCAGGGTGCTGGGCTGCAGTTGCTGGTCGTTGCGCCGCAGCAGGCTGCGGATGCGGGCCAGCAACTCGGGGAACTCGAAGGGCTTGAGCAGGTAGTCATCGGCGCCCAGGTCCAGGCCTTTGACCCGGTCGGCGAGGCGGCCGTGAGCGGTGAGCATCATGATGCGCGTGGCCGACTCGGCACGCAGCCGCTGCAGCACGGTCCAGCCATCGAGTTCTGGCAGGTTGACGTCGAGGATGACCAGGTCGTACGGCTGCTGGCGGGCCAGGTGCAGGCCGTCGGTGCCCGTGTGGGCGCAGTCGACCACATAGCCGTTTTCGCGCAGGCCCTGTTGCAGGTAGTCGGCGGTACGCAGTTCGTCCTCGATGATCAGTAGGCGCATGAAGGGGCTCGGTGTGATGAAAGGGGGCGATTCTCGACCCTGTAGTGGCATCAGGGTCAAGTGGCGGGATGTTACGACATGAGAAAGCAATCGCGGCGCAGATAACGGATTTGTAATGCTGCGGTTATCTGGCTGTCTGTTCTGCGCAGATTGCAGGACTGTAATCCCCGCCTCACCTTGCTGTTAGCTACCTCTCACTAGGATGGCCGTGTCTGATCGGTTATCACGAGGCAACCACGATGAACCTGACCAAATACCTGCTGTTGGCCACCCTTGCCCTGGGCAGCGCCAGTGTTTACGCCGAGGGCGGTGCGGAGCGTTCCAGGCAATTCTGGCAAGCGTTCCGCGAAGACCAGCAGCGCCTGCACGGCGACAAGCAACAAGCCGTTGCCGAACGCGAGCGCAAGGCACAAGAGAAGGCCCGTGAGGTGGCCAAGGACTGAGGTAACAGCACCTGCGCGCGACAGCTCCTCGGCGCAGGTGTATTCAGGCGCCCAACCGGGCGCCTTTTTTATTTGCGCGCCAGCAGGGTGGCGCGGCGTGGGGCCGGCAGCCCTTCGATGGTCTTGCTGTGGTCGTTCGGGTCGAGGAAGTCACCCAGCGACTGGTAGCGCATCCACTCGGTACTGCGCTGTTCCTCGACGCTGGTCACGCTTACATCGACGCAACGCACATCGCTGAAACCGGCACGGCGCAACCAGCGCTCCAGGGCCGGAACCGATGGCAAGTACCAGACGTTGCGCATCTGCGCGTAACGGTCTTCAGGTACCAGTACCTGGTTTTCGTCGCCTTCGATCACCAGGGTTTCCAGCACTAGCTCGCCACCTTTGACCAGGCAGTCTTTCAGCGCCAGCAAGTGTTCGATGGGGGAGCGGCGGTGGTAGAACACGCCCATGGAAAACACCGTGTCGAAACCTTCCAGGTTAGCGGGAAGGTCCTCCAGGGCGAACGGCAAATGCCACGCCGGCAGCTCCGGCAGGTATTGCTGCACGGCCTGGAACTGGCAGAAGAACAGCCAGTTGGGGTCGACGCCAATCACCATGTCGGCCCCGGCACCGAGCATGCGCCACTGGTAGTAGCCGTTGCCGCAGCCCACGTCGAGCACGCGCTTGCCTTTGAGGTCCAGGTGCGGCGCAACGCGTGACCATTTCCAGTCCGAATGCCACTCGGTGTCCACATGCACGCCAAACAGGTCGAACGGACCTTTGCGCCAAGGCGACAGGCCCATCAGTGCCTGGCGCATTTGCGCACGGGTGGCGTCGTCGCAGTCGCAGTCCAGACGCAGCCCGTTGACCAGGTCGATATCGCTGGGTTGCAGGGCGGGCAGGGCATCGAGCGCACCACGCCAGCGATCGAGGTCACCGTGGCCTTTCTCCAGCTTGGCTTCCAGTTGCGCTTGCAGGCCTTGCGACCAGGAAGCCAGGGGCGTGCCCGCCAGGCGGCGGACGAGGGGGGACAGATCGATCATGGCAGAGCTATCAACGAGGCGAAGTTAAGGCATTGGAACCAGGGCACCACTTTCGAGAAACCGGCGGCGCGCAGGCGCTGCTGGTGAGCTTCGAGGGTATCGGGGCGCATCACGTTTTCAATGGCGCTGCGCTTCTGGGCGATTTCCAGTTCGCTGTAGCCATTGGCCCGCTTGAAGTCCAGGTGCAGTTCATTAAGCAGGTCCTGCTCTTGCTCATCGGCGAACCGCAGCTTTTCCGAGAGGATCAGCGCGCCACCGGGCAGCAGTGCCTGGCGTATGCGGCCGAGCAGTTCCAGACGCTGGTCGGGGGCGATGAACTGCAGGGTGAAGTTCATCGCCACTACCGAGGCAGGCTCGAAAGGCAGGGTAAGGATATCGGCCTCCAGCACGTGCACCGGCAGCAGCTCCTGGAACATCGAGTCCTGGGCGGTGAGGTACTGGCGGCAACGCTCGACCATGGCGGCGGAATTGTCCACTGCGATCACCCGGCAGCCGTCGCTGCGCACATGGCGGCGCAGCGACTGGGTGACTGCCCCCAGCGATGCGCCCAGGTCGTACAGCGCGGTATTTGGCTGGGCGAAGCGCGCGGCCAGTACGCCGAGGTTCTCGACGATGGTCGGGTACCCGGGCACCGAGCGCTTGATCATGTCCGGGAACACACGCACCACGTCCTCGTTGAAGACGAAATCAGGCACCTGCTCCAGGGGCTGGGAGAAGAGGCGGTCGGGTTGTTTGCTCACGGCAGGCTCGATACAGGGTGAAACGGGGGCGCATTTTATCCAATGGCCGCGCATCTTGCCATGGCAATGCTTCAGGGTCGGAGCGTTCAGACCGGGAGCAGTGAACTTTCCCACAGCGTTAAGTTATCAAGATGAATGAATTAAGCCGGTTGAAAAAGGACACTTCGAGTGCAGGATTACTGGATTTGAAAAAGGATATTGGGTTAAGTGATGAATGCCAATGCTAGGCGGGAAGAAGTTACCGTAGATGAACTGGACCCGGTGTCCAAGGTCAAGATGTTGCCGGAACGTTATTTTACGTTCATCGAGAACCGGCTTGAGGGTGGCCAGCATGTTGGCAGCTTATTGACGGCTGATAATCTGAAGGTCATCAAACGATACGCCAATACTGTAAACCAGTTGCCACGCACGCGAGCTGAAATCGAACGCGAAGTCGATTATGCGGCACTCGGCCTTGACGCCTCGATGGTTCATGACCTGTATAAGGCACTGCACAGGCATGTGTACGAATGGGACATACTGGAGCGTAGCATCAAGCAACTGGGCCCTGAAATTGAACTGTTCGCTGAAAGCCTGGTACAGCGTGGCGGCAGCCTGCTTGCGCATCTTGAGAGCAGTGATGTCTTTGTGGCAATCAAGCAGCGACAGGCCGAGCAGGGCGATGATGTTTATACGTCGGAACTGAGTGAAGAAGATCAAGCGCAGATCGCCAGTGTGCTGACACTTGGCATCAACGAACTGGTCAAGGAAATTGAAGGCACTCGCCGGCGAATTGATGATGTCGACGCACGTGCCAATTGGTTCAACAGTGAGATCAAACGCGAGCTGAAGCCGCGAATGGTACGGTTGTTGAAACACTTCGACGAGAGGGTTTCCCATAAAGACATCCTGATGAAACGGCGGCAGCTGGATCAATGGGACGAACAGATTGACCAGTTGAAGTCCGAGTACGATGCCAACGTGGGCTACGCGTTCACAGGCATCTTACTGGGGCCGATTGGCCTGATCATCACCGGCGGTGTATTCGGTGACAAGGCAGAAAAAATCCGGGCCAGAAAAAACGTGTTGATCCAAAAGCGCGAAGAATTGGCGGATGCACTGGGCAGGATGGCCCCCGCGCTGAACGACTTCGAGCGTATCTCGACATTGGTCAGGGACCTGCAGTTCAGGTGCAAGGACCTGTCGGCAGCGACCCGGCGCCTGGCAGATGTATGGCTGTTTCTGGCCTCGTACGCCAATAACTCCGTGAACGAAGCCAAAGAGTTGAGCACCCTCACTCAACTTGAATCGTTTGTGCACGATTTCTCTGAGGTTATCAAGCCGTGGAGCAAGATAGGCAATATTTGCCACACATTGTCTGAGTTATTTAATGAATTGATTGAAGAATATGAGGACGTTTGACATGGACGTGACCAACGTTAATGCGGCCCTGCCGGATTTCGTGCAAATGCAAACCGTGCAAGATCAGGTATTCCACCTGATACAAAGCTGGGACATGAACGTGTTACCCGGGGCGCGTGAGCAGCTGGGTGAGCTGCGTACATTGTTGCTGGGTGTCGAACGCGCCTTCAAGGAGAGCCTGATAGGCGCTATCGTTTTGCTGGAAGACCGCGATTTCATCCCGAGCAAACTGGGGGCCGATACCCATTACCGGCTTGCCAGTGTGCTAAGCCGTTTGAGCCAGCTTCATTCACTGTTATCCAGGCAGAATCTGCGGTTGGAACTTTTCACCCTGTCTGCTTTGGTAGAGCCGTTATCGGAACTGGACAAACGAATCGTCAGCCTCCAGAGCCAGGCGTCAGCCTTCGATCAACGATTGGCCCAGTTGCGCCAGCAGCGGGCAGATATTGGCCAGGCTATCGAATTGTTCGAAAGACCGTCCGTTGCCAGCGCACTGAAAGGCTTGATCCCGAGCGATGATGAAATTGACCAGCTCATCGGGTTGATCGCGGACCCGAAGGTCGATGCCAGCCTGTTGAAGGCTGTGACTGGCAAGTTAGCCAAGCATGCTGATGCACTGGAGGGGGCCAAGACGTTCAGTGACTTGAGCAAGGTTCGCACCCGGCTTGATGCAAAAATAGAGGAAGCGCTGGGCGACCAGCGGCACCTACAGCGAGCGCTGCAAACTGCTCAGGATGAGCAGGAGGCACTCAAGGCCTTGTCCGGCCTTGAGCCGCTCAAGAACGAGTGGTTGCACGAACTGCGCAAGGTTGAACTGGAGTGGCAGGCGCAGGCTGCGAAGCTCAGCGCGACGATGGGGCTGGATGCTGCCACGGTCGCGCTGAAAGACCTCTGTGACTACCTGAAGGTCGTGCAGATGGCGTATGACCGCAGCTGATCGTGCTCAGCGGACGATAATCTTGCAGTCGAAGGTTTGCACCGGGACGACGTCTGTGGCCCACGGCTGCTGGTAGACCAGCACCAGTTGGGCGTCTCCGGTGTTGCTGGCCTGGAAGCGCCAGGTGGAAACACCGGCGCTGCCGACCACGTCTTCTTCTTCGGGGGCGCTGTACACCTCCGGGCCGAGGCTGCGCAGGATGCTTGAGGCTGGGTTTTCGACACGCCAGCGATAGCCGGTGGACGGGTTGCTGGGCAAGCTCAGGGTGAGTGCCTGGCCTACCTGCAGCCGGGTTGGGCATTCACTCTCGGCATCCAGTTCGACGGGCTGTGCGGGGTGCTGGGCGCAGGCACAAAGCAGGGCGAAGCTCAGGGGAACGAGCAGACGAGGGGCGGTCATGTTGGCTCCGGGGGCTGGCGATGGCCCGAGGATAACCGATGCTGCTGGGTTTTGTGTTGTCAGTGCCGGCCTCTTCGCGGCTGAAGCCGCGAAGAGGCCAGTGCAGGTTAGAACAGGACCTTGGCCACATCGGCAAAGCGCTTGGCGAAGTGAACCGTCAGGCCTTCGCGCAAATAGTCCGGCAGTTCTTCGAAGTCCCCTCGGTTAGGCTCTGGCAAGATCAGCTCGAAGATTTTCTGCCGCCGCGCCGCAATCACCTTCTCGCGCACACCACCAATCGGTAGCACCTGGCCGGTGAGAGTCAGCTCGCCGGTCATGGCCACGCCTTTTTTCGGCGCCTGGTCGCGGGCCAGCGACAGCAGGGCACTTGCCATGGTGATGCCAGCGCTCGGGCCATCTTTGGGCGTAGCCCCTTCAGGTACATGCAGGTGGATGAACGCTTCGTTGAAGAAGCCTGGGTCACCGCCAAATTGCTTGAGGTTGGAGCTGACATAGCTGTAGGCAATTTCGGCCGACTCCTTCATCACGTCACCCAGCTTGCCCGTCAGCTTGAAGCCACGGTTGAGGGTGTGAATGCGGGTCGCCTCGATTGGCAGCGTGGCGCCGCCCATGCTGGTCCAGGCCAGGCCCGTGATCACGCCTTTGCCAGCCAGTACCTGCTCGCTACGGAACACCGGCGTGCCGAGCGCGGCCTCCAGGTCCTTGGTGCCGATCTTCAGTTTGGCTTCAGGGTCTTCCAGCAATTTGACCACGGCCTTGCGCACCAGCTTGCCCAGTTGCTTCTCCAGCTGGCGCACGCCGGCTTCGCGGGCGTAGCCTTCGATCACCATACGCAGGGCGCTGTCGCTGATGCTGAGGCTGGTCTTGGCCACGCCGGCCTTTTCCAGCTGCTTGGGCCACAGGTGGCGTTTGGCAATGGCCAGTTTTTCCTCGGTGATATAGCCGGACAGGCGGATCACTTCCATGCGGTCGAGCAGTGGGCCGGGGATCGAGTCGAGGGTGTTGGCAGTGCACACGAACAGCACCTTGGACAGGTCCAGGCGCAGGTCGAGGTAGTGGTCGAGGAAATCGACGTTCTGCTCCGGGTCGAGGGTTTCCAGCAGCGCTGAAGCCGGGTCGCCCTGGTAGCTCTGGCCCATCTTGTCGATTTCGTCGAGCATGATCACCGGGTTCATCACTTCGACGTCTTTCAGGGCTTGCACCAGCTTGCCGGGCTGGGCGCCGATGTAGGTGCGGCGATGGCCCTTGATCTCGGCCTCGTCACGCATGCCGCCAACGCTGAAACGGTAGAACGGCCGGCCAAGCGACTCGGCGATGGACTTGCCGATGCTGGTCTTGCCCACCCCGGGCGGGCCGACCAGCAGCACGATCGAGCCGCTGATCTCGCCTTTCCAGGCCCCCACGGCGAGGAACTCGAGGATGCGTTCCTTGATGTCGTCGAGGCCGGCATGGTACTGGTCGAGGACCTTGCGCGCATGCTTGAGGTCGAGCTTGTCCTTGCCGTAAACACCCCACGGCAGGGCGGTGGCCCATTCGAGGTAGTTGCGTGTAACAGCGTACTCGGGCGAGCCGGTTTCAAGAATGGCCAGCTTGCCCATCTCTTCGTCGATGCGCTTGCGTGCCTGGGGTGGCAAGGTCTTGCCTTCCAGGCGCTGCTCGAACTGTTCGAGGTCGGCACTGCGGTCGTCCTTCGTCAAACCCAGCTCTTGCTGGATGACCTTGAGCTGTTCCTTGAGGAAGAACTCGCGCTGGTGTTCGCCGATCTGCCGGTTGACCTCGGCCGAGATCTCGTTCTGTAGGCGCGCGACTTCCACCTCTTTGCGCAGCATCGGCAGCACCTTTTCCATGCGTTTGAGCATGGGTACGCAGTCGAGCACTTCCTGCAACTGGTTGCCGGTAGCCGAGGTGAGCGCGGCGGCGAAATCGGTGAGCGGCGACGGGTCGTTGGGGCTGAAGCGATTGAGGTAGTTCTTCAGCTCTTCGCTGTACAGCGGGTTGAGCGGCAGCAGCTCTTTGATCGCGTTGATCAACGCCATGCCGTAGGCCTTGACCTCGTCGGTGGGCTCGGCGGGCTGGCGCGGGTATTCGACTTCAACCAGGTAGGGCGGGCGGTGGTGCTTGAGCCAGGTGCGGATGCGTACCCGGGTCAGGCCCTGGGCAACGAACTGCAGCTTGCCGTTCTCACGGCTGGCATGGTGCACCTTGACCAGCGTGCCGTACTGCGGCAACGCGGCGGTGTCGAAGTGGCGGTGGTCTTCTGGCGGGGTGTCCATGAAGAACAGTGCCAGGCAGTGGTCGGGCGACTTGGCCACCAGGTCGAGGGTTTCGGCCCAAGGTTCTTCGTTGACGATGACCGGCAGTACCTGGGCCGGGAAGAACGGGCGGTTGTGGATCGGGATCACATAGACCTTGTCCGGCAGCTGCTGGCCGGGCAGGGCGAGGGCATGGCCAGTTTCGGCCTGCGTGGTGGTGTGTTCGACTTCGCTGTGTTCGTCGGGGTGTTCCGGGAAATCCTGCTGGTCGCTCATGGGGCACCTGCGTGAATGACTATGGTGCTTAGATGGGGCAGAGGGGGATGGGTTTCAAGCTTCAAGTTTCAAGCTTCAAGCTGCAAGAAAAAAGCGGGACCGCATTGGCCCCGCTTTTTTCTTGCAGCTTGAAGCTTATGACTTGCAGCTTATTCAGCCAATTTGTAAGCGATGATGTAATCGCCCATTTTGGTGCCCAGCGAACCATGGCCGCCGGCAGTCACCAGCACGTACTGCTTGCCATCCTTGCCGGTGTAGGTCATCGGCGTGGCCTGGCCACCTGCTGGCAGGCGCGCGCTCCACAGTTCCTTGCCGTTGTTCACGTCATAGGCGCGCAGGTACTGGTCGAGGGTGCCGCTGAGGAAGCCGACGCCACCCGCGGTCACGATCGAGCCGCCCATGCTCGGCACGCCAACCGGCAGGCCGATCGGGACCGGGGTGCTGTCGCGGGTGGTACCGTTTTTGTGCTTCCACACCACCTTGTTGGTGAACAGGTCGATAGCGGCAACGTAGCCCCAGGCCGGGGCCTGGCACGGTACGCCCAGTGGCGACATGAACGGGTGCATGGTCACGGCGTACGGTGCGCCGGTGTTCGGCTGCACACCGCTGGTCTCGCTTTCGCGTTTGCTGCCTTCGGCAACTTGCTCACGCGGGACCATCTTCGACACGAAGGCCATGTAGTTGGGCGAGGTGAACAGCAGCTGGCGCACTGGGTCAACCGACACGCTGCCCCAGTTGAACACGCCGACGTTGCCTGGGTAGATCAGCGAGCCCTGCTCGGACGGCGGGGTGTACTGGCCTTCGTAGCGCAGCTCGCGGAACTGGATGCGGCACAGCATCTGGTCGAACGGCGTGGCGCCCCACATGGCCTGTTCGGTCAGCTCAGGGCCAAGCAGGTTGAGGTCGGAGCGCGCCTGGGTCGGCGAGGTGTGGTCGCCCTTCACCGCGCCTTGCGGGGTAGGGATTTCGCGAATCGGTACGATCGGCGTGCCGTCTCGGCGGTCGAGCACATACAGGCTGCCTTGCTTGGTCGGTACGATGATTGCCGGTTTCACCCCATCGTCGGTCTTCAGGTGCACCAGGGTCGGCTGGCTGCCAACGTCCATGTCCCACAGGTCGTGGTGGGTGAACTGGTAGTTCCAGCGGGCTTTGCCGGTGGCCAGGTCAAGCGCGACCACGCCGGCGCTGTACTTCTCGGCGCCCGGTGTGCGGTCGGCACCCCACTGGTCCGGGGTCTGGTTGCCCAGCGGCAGGTAGATCATGCCAAGGTCTTCATCGACGCTGGCGATCGACCACATGTTGGCCGAGTTGCGGCTGTACTGCTTGCCGGGGGCCAATGGCTTGGTGTCGTCCGGGTTGTTGCTGTCCCAGTTCCATACCAGGTGGCCGTCGTGCACGTCGTAGGCGCGGATCACGCCGGACGGCTCGTTGGTCGACTCGTTGTCGGTCACGTGGCCGCCGATGATCACCAGGTCACGGGTGACTGCAGCAGGCGAGGTGGAGTAGTAGCCGCCGGCGGTGAACGGGCCGATGCCGGTGGTGAGGTCGATCACGCCCTGGTTGGCGAAGCCTTCGCACACCTTGCCGTTGTCGGCGTTGATGGCGATCAGGCGGGCATCCGCGGTAGGCAGGTAGAGGCGGCGCGGGCAGGCCTGGGCCACGGCCTGGCCTGCATCGGTGATTTTCGGTGCCGGGCTGCCGTCGCGGCTGACGTAGCGGTTTTCGTCATAGTACGAAACGCCACGGCAGGTCATGTGGGCAAAGCCCTTGAAGGTGCCGACCGGGCTTTTGACCTGAGGGTCGTAGCGCCAGATTTCGGCGCCGGTGTCCGGGTCCAGGGCCAGCAGGCGGCTGTGCGCGGTGCAGGCATAGAGCATGCCGTTGACCTTCAGCGGGGTGTTCTGGTTGGTCAACTCCACCGGGTCGTTCTCGGTCGGCAGGTCACCGGTACGAATACGCCAGGCTTCTTCCAGGCGGTAGGCGTTCTGCGGGGTGATCTGGCGCAGTGGCGAGTAGCGGTCGCCATGTTCGGTACGGCCGTAGGCCTGCCATTCGCCGTCGGGCATGGCCGGGGCGGCACTGGCCATTTCGCTGCTTTCGCGGCCCAGTTCGCCGAACACTTCACCGGGGTGGGTGAACTGGCTGGCGATCGCGCAAGCGCCGGATGCGACCACGGCAACGCTCAGCAGCGCAGTGTTGGCTTTGCTGGCCGGGCCGATCAGCGGGCGACGTGCCCATGGCAGCAGCAGCACCAAGCCGATGGCGAACCAGATGGCCAGGCGTGGCACCAGTTGCCACCAGTCCAGGCCCACTTCGAGCAGGGCCCAGACGGTGCTGGCCAGCAGCACCACGCCATACAGGCCCAGGGCGATACGGCGCTGAGCCAGCAGCAGGATGCCCGACAGGGCAAAGCCGATACCGGCGATCAGGTAGTACAGCGATCCACCCAGCTGGCTCAGCTTGATGCCGCCGGCCAGCAGGGCCAGGCCCATCAGCAACAGCAGCGCGCCCATCAGGCGCGGTAGCCAGCGGCTTCCATTGTTGGCACTTTCAGTGCTCATCGTAGGTTCTCCGTCAGGTCAAAAAGGGGTTAGAAACTGCTCTGGATCTTCAGGCCGCCGACCAGGGCGCCATCGACCTGCGACACCCCGCCCGGGTGGCGGATGTACTGCAGGTTGGGGCGAACCGTGAGCCAGTCGGCCAAATGAATGCCGTAGTACAGCTCGGCGCTGTATTCGGTGTCCTGCACGGGCAGGAAACCGGGGTTGTCGTAGTCATCGAGGCCGGCGGCCTGGTTGGCCAGGCAGGCGTTCTTGCGGTAGGCAGGGTTGACGTGCACGCGGGCCAGGGCGAAGCCGATGTCGTCCTTGGCGCGGGCGTCGAAAGGCCCTTTGTATACCAGTCCTGCCTGCACATAGTTGTCGATGGCATTGGTCTTCTTGTCATGCACCGTGGCGTTGGCGAACAGGCTCAGGCCACGCGACTGGTCGGAGGCCAGCGAAGTCACCTGCTGCTGGGCGCCGAGCCACATGCCGTGTTTGCTGGAACTGCTGCGGTAGGCGGCGCCGCTCAGGGCTGCCGGCTGGCCGTTACTGTCCTTCAGAACATCCTGTGCCTTGGCATTACTGTAGTAGTAGCCGGCGCGATATTCCCCTTTCAGGCCTTGGATACGTGGGGTCCATACCAGTTCGACTGGCATTACCGCGCCCTGGGTGCCGCTGCCGCTGAGCTTGAAGCCGTTGCCGGATTCGAGGTTGGAAGGGTTCTGCTCGAACACGCCGACCTGCGCGTACAGCTCCGGGTTCAGGTTGTAGCGCACGCGCAGGGCCCACTGGCTGACCGGCCAGTTGTACCAGATACCGCCCACCCAGTTGCCCACCTGCGAGCCGCAGAAGGCCAGGTTCTGGAAGTCGCAGGGGAAGCTGTTGAAGTCCTCGCCTTCGCCGAAGCGGCCGAATTTCACATCCAGTGCGCCGTCGAAGTACTTCTGCTTGATCCACATCTGCGTCAGCCGCCAGGTTTCGCCACGGCCCCAGACTTCCTGGGCCGAGGTGAAGCCGCCGACGCGAGGGTCGTTGATGCGGTCGTTGCTGATGTTGTCGCCGTGGCGTTCGGTGATGGTCAGCTGGAACTCGGTGTCATGCCAGCCCAGGATCTTTTCCAGGTCGAGGTGGCTGCCAAAGGTGAACTGGTCGCTGTAGCGCGCCGTGCGGTCGTGGTCGTAGCCCCCGTGCAGGTTGCTGCCCATCTCGCCGGTGTAGCCGAGGGTGAAGTCGTAGCCTTTTTCCAGCAATTCGCTGCGTTTGCCGCCCCAGTCGCCGAGCATCCAGGGGGAGTCGTTGGCGAACATTTCGCTGGCACTGGCGGGTGTCGCCAAGGCACTGAGGGCAAGGCCGATGTAACAGGGTTTGGGCAGTTGAAACATGAGATAGCGCTATCTTTTGATTATTGAAAAAACCGGCAAGCGCATCGAAGGGCGGGGCCTTCAATGGATATGGCGACAAGAGGGTTGCGATGAAGCGTTTCAGCTTGCGGCGAGGAGGATATAGGGGAAGTTGTAAGAAAAAAAGACAAAATGTCGCAGGGCATTATTGTTTGTCTGGTAACAATGGTCTGTAGGGGGCGCAAAGCGCCCCCGCGATTTCAGAAGGTAGTACGCAGGCCGACTTCCACACTGCGTCCTGGCGCCGGGGCAATGTCGCGCAGAATAGAGCTGGCATAACGCACGGTCTGGTCGGTCAGGTTTTCACCGCGCACAAACGCCAGCCACTGGCTCTGGCCAACCTCGAAGCGGTAGCCAACGCTCGCCCCCAGTGTGGTGTAGCCATCGGTGCTGGTTTCGTTGGCCGGCTTGCGGTGTTGCGATGCCGCATGGTGCACATCGACCCGTGCCTGCCAGCGGTCCAGTTCCCAGACCAGCCCGCTGTTCAGGCGCAGCGGGGCGATGCGTGGCAGCGGCTCGCCACTGTCGAGGTTCTTGGCCCGGGTGTAGTCGCCGGAGAGTTCCAGCGCGAAGCTGCCGTAACGGTTCTCGGCCAGTTGCCAGCGGTCCTGGGCTTCGATGCCATAGAAGCGCGCACGCACGCCCTGGTACTGGTACTCCGGGAAGCCGTCGTGGTCATGATCGTGGTCATGGTCATCCTCGCCATGGTCGTGGTCATGCCCACCTTCGCGGGTGTTGCCAGTGCCGATCAATCCGATGTAGTTGCGGAAGTGGCTGTAGAACACCCCGACACTGCCTTTGTGCGTGCCATTATCGAAGCGTAGTGCCAGGTCGGTGGAAATGGCCTTTTCCTTGTTCAGGCTGGCATCGCCAACTTCAAAGGCGCCAGTGGCCACGTGTGCGCCATTGGCATACAGCTCGTAGAAGGTCGGGGCGCGTTCGGTGTAGCCGAGGTTGGCGGCCAGCGACCAGATCGGGTCAAGCTGGTACACCGCACCTGACGACAGGCTGAAAGCGTTGAAGCTGCTGGCGCTGTCGGCATCGACGAAGTTTTCGTTGCCTTTGGCGTCTGGGTCTACCCGGGTGTGCTCCATGCGTGCACCCAGGCTCAGGTTCAGGCGCTCTGTGGCCTGCCACTGTTCTAGCATGAACAGCGCCAGGCTGTCGGTATCGGTGTGCGGGACAAAGGCTTCTTCGCCCAGGGCAGAGAACGCGTTGCGGCTGACCTGGGCGCCAATCACCCCTTCCACCGGCCCGAGCGGTTGGTGGCGGGCTTCGATGCGTGCTTCGTAGCCTTTGTTCTTGAAGGTGGTGTGCACCTCGCCTTCTTCAATCTCCCTGTGTTCGTAGTCGGTGTAGCCGGCATCGACCTTGACCGAGCTGAACGGGCCGTCGAGGTCGCGCAGTTCGGAGGCGAAGGCGTAGTGGTCCTGCTTCATGTCCAGGCGCACGCCGGATTCGGCCACCGAGCCGTAGTTGCTGTCATAGCCGCTGTAGGACAGGCCAGCGTAGCCGTGATCCCAATGGTACGCGCCACCGACCGCACCGCCATCCTGGCGACCGTCGCTGTTTTCCAGGCGGTGCTTGCTGCCGGGCTCGTCAGCGTCACGTACCTTGGAACTGCGGGCATAGCCGGGGATGCGCAGGTCGTTGAACTGGCGACTGTTGGCATCCAGGTGTAGGGCAAAGGCACCGTTGCCGGCCTCCAGCTTGCCAGCGCTGCTGCGGGTGGTGTCGGCGCCGCCGTAGCGCAGCTCACCGGCACCGTGAATGCCCTCGATGGGCGTATCCGGGATGCGGTTGTCGAAGGTGTTGACCACACCGCCGATGGCGTTACCGCCGTACAGCAGGGCGGCAGGGCCACGGACGATCTCGACACGGTCGACGGTGACCGGGTCCAGCGGCACGGCATGGTCGTAGGACAGCGACGAGGCATCCAGCGCGCCGACGCCATTGCGCAGTATACGAATGCGGTCGCCGTCCAGGCCACGAATCACCGGGCGGCTGGCGCCCGGCCCGAACCAGGTGGAGGCGACACCGGGCTGTTTGTTCAGGGTTTCACCGAGGCTGCCGTGCTGTTGCTGCAACAGGTTGTCGCCTTCAAGCACGGTGCTGGGAGCGGCCAGCTGGCGATTGCCCAGCGGGTTGGCGGTGATGACCTGGGGTTCGAGTTCCACGGCCTGGCTGGGCGATGCAGCCAGCCAGAGCGCGACGGCAAGTGGGGAGAGGCGAAGCGGTGAGTACAGCATGGGGATGGGGCGTTCCTTGGCAGAGGCTTCTGTAATGTTACAACATAACATATGCATTTCAGCACAGAGGTTTTGCCCATGGCCAGCGGTTTTTCTGTCGAGTCGACTGATCCCACCCACCACTACACTCGTGTAAGGTGCGCATCTTTCCTACGGAGCACAGCATGAGCACGGCCCAACACAACGCGCTACACGGCAAGACCCTTGAGCAGATCCTTACCGAGCTGGTGGCGCACTACCAATGGCAGGGCCTGGCCGAACGCATCGATGTGCGCTGCTTCAAGAGCAACCCGACCATCAAGTCGAGCCTGACCTTCTTGCGCAAAACACCGTGGGCGCGGGAAAAGGTCGAGCAGTTGTATGTGAAGCTGCAGCGCCAGGCCTGACATGGCACAGCGTCCATGGCTGAGCGGTATGGCTGTACTGGGCTGGTTCGGTCTGACTGTGCAGGTGTACCTGGTGCTGGTGGCGCGCTGGCAGGAACAGGCCAGCCTGATTGGCGGCCTGATCAACGTGTTCGGGTACTTCACCGTGCTGAGCAATACCTTGGTGGCGACGGTGCTCAGTTATGCAGCGTTTGGGCGGGAAGGGCGTGCCAAGCGTTTTTTCCTGTCTCCTTCGGTGAGTTCAGCCATTGCTGCCAGCATCCTGCTGGTTGCGTTGGCCTATAGCCTGTTGTTGCGCCATTTGTGGCAGCCGCAAGGCTGGCAGTGGCTGGCGGATGAACTGCTGCACGACGTGATGCCGGTGCTGTATGCCTTGTATTGGTGGTGCGAGGTGCGCAAGGGCACGTTGCGGCTATGGCACCTGGCGGTCTGGGCGATATACCCGGCGGTGTACTTTGCCTATGCGCTGTGGCGGGGGAGCGAGATTGGCGTGTATGCCTATCCGTTCATCGATGTGGCGAGCCTGGGGTATGGGCAGGTGATGCTCAATGCCTTGGGCGTGTTGGCGGGGTTCTGGGGGATTGGTCTCGTTTTGCTGGGGCTGGATCTGTGGCGTGGGAGGTACAAGTTTGCTTAGCCTGTCCCGGCCTCTTCGCGGGCTGCCCGCGAAGAGGCCGGACCTGGAAACGACAGTTTATTCGTCGTCCGCAGTCCCGTCAGCACGCCAGTAGGCCGCAGCCTTCAGCGCATCTTCCGGCACCCCTTTTTCCAGCAGCAGCGCCTTGGCCTGGCGGGTCAGGGCTTTTTCCAGCGCCACCCAGCCATACAACCGGCCTTGCGGCAAGGTCAGGTTCTTCACCAGTGCCAGCAAATCTTCCTGCTGGCGGCGCACCCAGATCACTTCAACCTGAGCCTTGCTCGGCAGTGGCTGGCGCTCCTGCTCATCTTCGATCTGAATCACCGCCAGCACCTGGCGGCCCGCTGGCAACGCTTCCAGCCGACGGCCAATTGCCGGAATGGCCGTTTCGTCACCAATCAGCAAATAGCTGTCGAAAATGTCCGGCACCACCATTGAGGCCCGTGGCCCGGCGATATGCAGGGTTTGCCCCGGCGCGGCCTGCGCAGCCCAGGTGGAGGCAGGGCCGTCACCGTGCAGCACAAAGTCGATATCCAGCTCATTGGCCACCAAGTCGATACGCCGTGGTGTGTACTCGCGCATGGTGGGCCGTGCACCACCGTCACGCCCCAGATTACGGGCCTCGATAGCCTGCTGTTGTTCTGGCGTTTCGGCGAATAGCAGCTTGATATGGTCGTCGCTGCCCACGCTGGTGAAGCCTTGCAGCTCGGTACCACCCAGGGTGATGCGGCGCATGCGCGGGGTGAGGTCGGTGACCCGCAGTACCTGCAGGCGGCGTTGGCGGATCTCGTGATTGACGCGGTGGATGGTGTCACTCATGGGGGGGCTCCCTGACAGGTTCGGCCGGCCCGGAGGCAATGGCCTTGGCGGTATGGTTGAGCAGGTCGCGAACCCGTTCGATTTCTTCCGGTGTCCAGCGGCCGCTGTGCATGTGCAGTGCGTGGCGCAGGTTGCCGACCGCTTCGTGAATTTCTGGCGGGCGGTCATGGCCGCGCAGGGCGCGTTTGCTGACTTCGATGCGCATACGCACGCCATCCAGCGCGACAGCTTGCTCGGCCAGCGCATGGCGGCCGGCATCGGTAATGGCGTAGAGGCGTTTGCTGCCCTGTATCTGGCCGCTGATCAGCTCGGCTTCTTCAAGGAAGTTCAGCGTGGGGTAGATCACCCCGGGGCTTGGGCTGTAGCTGCCGTCGAACAGGTTTTCGATCTGGCGGATCAGGTCGTAACCGTGGCCGGGCTGTTGGGCCAGCAGGTCGAGCATCAATAGCTTGAGGTCTCCGGGGGCGAAAACGCGTGGGCCGCGCTCGCCACGGCCAGGGCGCCGTTCGAAGGGATCATGGGGGGTGTGTTCGCGCATGGGGACAGGGCTCCGTCGTTTGCGATATATCGTAAGATATTACTCAAGATATATCTAAAGACAAGCCCTTTAATGCCAATGATTATCATCTATTCATTCGATACGTTCCCAGCTGCGGGTGTGTGCACGGCAACCTGCGGCGGTTTGCATTCATTCGGATTGCCCGGCTGCAGGTACGGCATGAGGATCGGGGCCATGCCCTTAAGCACCTGCACCGGCAGCGCCGAGGTGAATTTGAACGCCTCTGCCGAGCGCCCCGGGACGAAGGCGGTGAGGGTGCCGAAGTGGTTGTCGCCCAGGAAGAACACGAAAGTGGCGGTACGGTTCAGCGAGCGCGAGCCAATCAACCGGCCGCCGGCGCCGAAGCTTTCGATGCGGTTGTCACCGGTACCGGTCTTGCCACCCATCACCAGTGGCGTGCCGTCCTGCAGCTTGAAACTGCCGGAAATACGCCGTGCGGTACCTGCGTCTACCACTTGCGACATGGCGCCTTTCAGGGCACGCGCGACTTCAACCGGCAGAATCCGCACACCCCGGTCAGGGTCGGTGATCAGCTTGGTTTCGTAAGGTGTATTGGCCGCAAAGTGCAGGGTATCGATACGCAAGGTTGGCAGGCGAACGCCGTCGTTCTGGATGATGCCGACCAGTTCGGAAAGGGCAGCAGGGCGGTCGCCCGAGCTGCCGATGGCAGTGGCCAGCGAAGGCACCAGGTGGTCGAATGGATAGCCCACGCGTTTCCAGCGTTGGTGGATGTCGAGGAAGGCTTCGATCTCGACCATGGTGCGGATGCGGCTGTCGCGGGCGCCTTGGTGGCGGCTCTTGAACAACCAGCCGTACACCTCCTGGCGCTCGAAGCGGCTGGCGTTGACCATCTCGGTCAGGGTCGAGCTGGGGTTCTTCAGCAAGTAGCCGAGCAGCCACAGGTCGAGCGGGTGGACTTTGGCGATGTAGCCTTGATCAGGCAGGTCGTACTTGCCTGGGCCATAGGCGTCGTACATTTCCGACAGGCGACCGTCGGTCAGCTTGCCCAAGGCAATCTTGTCGCCCTTGAGGTGGGCACGGACGAAGGCATTGAAGGTTTCCTGGCCGGCTTCGGGGAACAGGTAGCGGTGCACTGCCGCCAGCCGCTGCGGCGTTACGCGCATGCTGTCGAGGAAGGTGTCCAGGCGCTGCTGCGAGGTCTTGCGTTGGTATTTCTTCCAGAAGCGCATCAGGTAATTGGTACCTTCCTTGTCCGCGAAGCGGGCCAGGTATTCCTGGCGGCGCGGGTCGGCGTCGTCCTTTAGCAGCGGCACGCGGTTGTACGGCTGCTGGTAGGTCACGTAGCGCACCAGGTCGCGCATCAGGCGGATGAACGGCAGGTTGATCGATTCGCGCAGGGCATCCTTGAGCGTCGGGTTGCGGTTGTTGTCTTCCTTGCGGAAGTTGTTGAACACGTGCATGCCGCCACCGGTGAAGAAGGCTTCACCGGTGTTGGCGGAATACTTGCGCTCCAGCGCCGCATCAAGCATGGCATCCAGGCTCTGGTTCTTGCTGTTTTGTGCAAGCCACTCCAGCGACCACTGGGTAATGCGGTCGAGTTCGGCGACTTCGACCTTTTTCAACTCGGCGGCGGGTTTGCCCGCGTACTTGTCGTGCAGCTCGGCGATGATTTCCAGGTAGGTGGTCAGCACCCGCAGCTTGGCAGTCGAGCCCAGCTCCAGCTTGCTGCCTTCGTTGATATCGAAAGGCTGGTTGGTGCTGTCGGTCTGCACCCGCACCCGTGAGCCGTCGCCGGTGCGCTCGAACAGGGTAAAGCTGTAGCTCACCTGGTCGGTGGTCTTGCTGGTCAGCAGTCGCTCGCCGATCAGGCCGATCTGCGCTGCGAATTCGGGGTCGGCAAGGTTCTTCAGGTACTGGCTCACTTGCAACTGCAAATCTGCCTGCAAGGTGCTGGTGGCCGACAGGTCGAGGCGGTCGAGGTCGTACAAAGGGCGGTTGAGCATGGCGGCCAGGCGGTTGCGTGCCAGGCTGATGCCCTTGTTGGTCACAATCGGCACGATGGTCGGCTGCGCGACCCAGTCGCGGTACACCGCCTTGCTGGCCAGTGCGGCATCGGCCAAGGGCTGTTCGATCACCTTATTGGCGGCCAGCACGCGGATGTGCGAATCGGTGAGTTCTGCCAGCTCGCCCCGGCCCTTGGACAGGTAATGCGAGGGGCGGCGCTGGGCAATCATCAGTGACAGCACCTGGCGCAGGGCCAGGCCGCGTGCGGCCATGCTCTCGGGGTCGCTGGCCGTGGAAGTCAGGGCCTGGTTGACCTGGTCGAAGTCGGCGCCGTACCACACCCGCAGGCCTTCGGCCATGCCATGCACTTCGCCATGCCCCGGTACAGCCGAGAGAGGCACGCTGTTGAGGTAGTCACGCACGATACGCTGACGAGCCGCAGTCGTGTCAGGGCCGCCTTGGTAGGCGCGCACGCTGGCGGAAATCATCTGGCGGATTTTCTCGGCCCCCGAGACCGTCAGGCCGTCTGGTGAGTGGCGGTACTTTTCCAGCTGCGTGGCCAAGGTACTCCCGCCAGCGGACTGGCCGGGCAACGCCAGGTGCTTGGCCACCTGGCTGTAGGCTGCCTTGGCAAAGCGTGGCCAGTCCACGGCCGGGTTGTTGCGCGGGTCCTGGGTGTCGAGCAGGTCGCGGTTTTCGATGAACAGCAGGCTGTTGACCATCACCGGCGGGATCGCCGCAAAATCAGGGTACAGGTGCTGCGGGTAGTTGTACTGGTACAGCGTGTCGCCACGGCAGTCAGTGATCGACAGGCCGGCCTGGATTTTCTCGATGTAGGGCACGAACAGCCCGTGATCGACGTAGTTCATCAACGCTGGCGAGAACTTCACCTGCTCGCTGATCAGGTAGTCGCGCTTGAGCAGCCGTGGCAGGAACTCGCCCAACGCGCTGTAGCCCAGGCGTTTGTCGAACGGCCCTTCACCCGGGTACACGATGGCATCGCTCGGGCCTGGCTGCAGCGAATAGGTCAGCGTGCCGGCCAGTTTGCTGAACTCTCGCGATTGCAGCTCGGACGTGCGGAATTCGTCATACGCCGCAAAGCCGATGGCAACCAGCGCCACCAGCAGGATAAGGATGATCAGCCGCCACCATAGCCGACGCTGACGGGGTGACTTGGGTTGTGGCGTCTCGGCCGGAGGTATCTCGGGTGCTTCCGTTCTGGTTGGTTCCGATTGCCACAGTGCGCCCATAGTCTTCTATCCGGCCAGGTATTTTCGTCTTGCTTGTCTGAAGCTTAGACGTTGAGCGGGTGGGGTGAAAAATTTGTAGGAAGGGAAGAAAGACGAGGTAGGGCTATGCGGCTTTGGTGTGGGTTTCTTCGTACCGGGATGTTGCTATGGTGCCCGCGCGATCGTGATGAGTGCGACGCGATCCCGGGGTTCTCGCCAAATTTCTGCACATATACAGTGAAAACCCCTACAACGCTCTTCCTATACTGCTCGCCCCCTTCGACCTGCCGGGCGCTCTATTCCGGCATACGGGCCGGCCCACAAGGCCAGCCTGGCAAGCCAACGCCACGCCTATCGGCATGGCGGGTGCTGCACGAAGGTCAAATCCAATAACAAAATGAGGTTGTATTGCTATGCCAGTCGGCAACCACCCTGCCCACGGCCCTGCCACTGAAGGCGGCCCGCTCAAGCGTGAACTGGGCGAACGGCACATCCGTCTGATGGCGCTGGGCGCCTGTATCGGCGTCGGTCTTTTCCTGGGTTCGGCCAAGGCCATCGAAATGGCCGGCCCTGCGATCATGCTGTCCTACATCATCGGTGGCCTGGCCATCCTTGTGATCATGCGCGCCCTTGGCGAAATGGCCGTGCACAACCCTGTCGCCGGCTCCTTCAGCCGTTATGCCCAGGACTACCTGGGCCCGCTGGCGGGCTTCCTCACCGGTTGGAACTACTGGTTCCTGTGGCTGGTGACCTGCGTTGCCGAAATTACCGCAGTGGCCATCTACATGGGCATCTGGTTCCCCGACGTACCCCGCTGGATCTGGGCCCTGGCGGCGCTGAGCAGCATGGGCGCGGTCAACCTGGTAGCGGTGAAGGCCTTCGGTGAATTCGAGTTCTGGTTCGCCCTGATCAAGATCGTCACCATCATCGCCATGGTCCTGGGCGGTATCGGCATCATTGCCTTTGGTTTTGGCAATGACGGTGTGGCTATGGGCATTTCCAACCTGTGGAGCAACGGTGGCTTCATGCCCAATGGCGTGACCGGCGTGCTGATGTCGCTGCAGATGGTGATGTTCGCTTACCTGGGCGTGGAAATGATCGGCCTGACCGCCGGCGAAGCACGTAACCCGCAAAAGACCATCCCGCAGGCCATCGGCTCGGTGTTCTGGCGGATCCTGCTGTTCTACGTGGGTGCGTTGTTCGTGATCCTGTCGATCTACCCGTGGAACGAGATCGGCAGCCAGGGCAGCCCGTTCGTGATGACCTTCGAGCGCCTTGGTATCAAGACTGCGGCCGGCATCATCAACTTCGTGGTCATCACAGCGGCACTGTCGTCGTGCAATGGCGGCATCTTCAGCACCGGGCGCATGCTCTACAGCTTGGCGCAGAACGGCCAGGCGCCAGCGGCCTTCGCCCGTACTTCGAAGAATGGCGTACCGCGCAATGCGCTGCTGCTGTCGATCGGCGCGCTGTTGCTGGGTGTACTGGCCAACTACCTGGTGCCGGAGAAGGTCTTTGTATGGGTCACCTCGATCGCAACCTTCGGTGCGATCTGGACCTGGGTGATGATTCTGCTCGCACAGCTCAAGTTCCGCGCAGGCCTTACCACTGCCGAGCGCAAGGCACTGAAGTACCGCATGTGGCTGTGGCCGCTGAGCTCCTACTTGGCGCTGGCGTTCCTGGTGCTGGTGGTTGGCTTGATGGCGTACTTCGAGGATACCCGCGTGGCCCTGTACATCGGCCCGGCGTTCCTGGTGCTGTTGACGGTGCTGTATTACGCGTTCCGTCTGGCGCCGAAAGAAGTTCAAGGTGTAGCAAATACCGCGTCCTGACCTGAAATAGCCGGGGCTGCACAGCAGCCCCGGGGCTTTCCTCAGGCAGCTACTTCACTGTGCGGTTCAAAACTGTCCGCCCGCGCCAGTTGCCACATGCGTGAATAGAACTGCCCGTTCACCTCGCCCGTCAGCAACTCCCCCGGCTTCAAGAACACATGCATCTGCGAGAACAGCTTGATCTCGGTGGCCGAGATGCGCCGCACCAGGTGCTTGGCCTCCAGTTGCGCAGGGTGCTCCAACCCTGCCGCGGCAAGCATTTCAGCCAGGGCACGCAAGGTGTTGTGATGGAAGTTCAGCACCCGTTGGGCCTTGTCCGGCACCACCAGCGCACGCTGGCGTAGTGGGTCTTGTGTCGCCACCCCAGTCGGGCACTTGTTGGTGTGGCAGCTCTGCGACTGAATGCAACCGATGGCAAACATGAAGCCGCGCGCCGAGTTTGCCCAGTCAGCGCCAATCGCCAGTACGCTGGCGATGTCGAAGGCGCTGACAATCTTGCCGCTGGCCCCGAGCTTGATCTTGTCGCGCAGGTTCAGGCCCACCAGGGTGTTGTGCACGAACAGCAGCCCTTCGCGCAGCGGCACACCGATATGGTCGGTGAATTCCACCGGCGCCGCGCCGGTGCCGCCTTCCTTGCCATCGACAACAATGAAGTCGGGCAGGATGCCGGTTTCCAGCATGGCTTTGGCGATGCCCATGAACTCCCAGGGGTGGCCCAGGCAGAATTTGAAACCGACGGGCTTGCCCCCGGACAATTCACGCAGCTGTGCGATGAACTGCATCATCTCGATTGGCGTAGAGAAAGCGCTGTGGCGCGACGGCGAGATGCAGTCCTCACCCATCAGCACGCCACGGGTCTCGGCGATTTCCTGGGTGACCTTGTGTTTGGGCAGGATGCCGCCATGGCCGGGTTTGGCGCCCTGGCTCATCTTGATCTCGATCATGCGCACCTGCGGGCTGCGCGCCTGGGCGGCGAAGCGTTCGGGGTCGAAGCGCCCGTCTGGCGTGCGGCAACCGAAGTAGCCACTGCCCAGTTCCCAGACTAGGTCGCCACCGTGCTCGCGGTGGTAAGGGCTGATGCTGCCCTCGCCGGTGTCATGGTGGAAATTACCCAGCTTGGCACCCTGGTTGAGGGCGCGGATGGCGTTGGCACTGAGCGAGCCAAAGCTCATTGCTGAAATGTTGAAAATCGATGCCGAGTACGGCTGGCTGCACTGCGGCCCGCCGACAATGACGCGGAAGCTGGACGGGTCGGCCAGTGGCGCCGGGCGCATGGAGTGGCCGATGAACTCGAAGCCGGACTCGTACACGTCAATCAGGGTGCCGAACGGCTTGTCCGAGGCCTCGTTCTTCGCCCGGGCATACACCAGCGAACGCTGGGCGCGGGAGAACGGCAAGGCGTCGCTGTCCGATTCCAGCAGGTACTGGCGAATTTCCGGGCGAATGGCTTCGACCAGGTAGCGGATGTTGCCCAGGATCGGGTAGTTGCGGCGCACCGCATGGCGTTGCTGCAGCAGGTCGAATACGCCGATCAGGCTGAGGATGCCAGTGGTCAGGGTGAACGGCCACAGCCATTCGTGGTGGGTGAAGGGCAGGCTCGCCAGGGTGAACAGCACACAGGCGGCGAAGAAGGCATAGCGACTGAGAAGTGACAGGCTCATACGGGGTCCTTACGATGGCGCGGTCAGGCTCAGGGCCTGGGGCAAACCCCGACCATAGCCAAGTTGCGGGGCGCTGCAAATTAAAATCGGGGTAGCGAAAATCATTCTCGAGTCGAGGGCATGACCACAGCCGGAACACATGCCCTGTGGGAGCAGCGGTCTTCTTGTGGCGCTGGCCTTGTCAGGCCAATGATCCTCATGGGATCCTCCCCGGCCATTGTTTCCAGCGAGCCCTCCCATGCCCAACATCATCCGCATCGCCGCTGCCCTGCTGATCGACCCCCAGGGCCGTACCTTGCTGGTGCGCAAGCGCGGCACCGAGGCCTTCATGCAGCCAGGTGGCAAGATCGATGCCGGCGAATCACCGGTGCAGGCGCTGGTGCGTGAGCTGTATGAAGAGCTGGGGCTGAGCATCAACGCGGACCAAGCCGTGCACCTGGGCCGGTTCAGTGCACCGGCCGCGAACGAACCAGGTTTCGAGGTGCAAGCCGAACTGTTCCGTGTCGACAGCGCCGCGCCGGTAACGCCGGCTGCGGAGATCGACGAGGTGGTGTGGCTGGCCGCCGATCAAGCACCAGCCCTAACGCTGGCGCCTTTGACCCGGGACCTGATACTGCCGCTGTACCGCCAGGCAGTCAGCGCACCGCGCTGACGCCATCAAGCGTGGCGAACGAGGTATCTTTGGCGGTCAACAGGAAGTCGCGCATGTACGGCGCATCGAGCATGTCGGTGCGCACGGCAGCATAAAGGGTGGCGAACAGGCCTTTTTCACCCAGGCGCTTGCCCTTCACATAGCCGCGTGAGCTGTACTCGTGCAGCGCCCAGTGCGGCATGCCGCAGACCCCACGGCCGCTGGCCACCAGTTGCATCATCATCACCGTCAGTTCCGAGGTGCGCACCGCAGCCGGCTCGATGTCGGCCGGTTCCAGGAAGCGGGTGAAAATGTCCAGGCGGTCGCGCTCCACCGGGTAGGTGATCAGCGTCTGGTCGAGCAAGTCTTGCGGCACGATGTAGGATTTGCTGGCCAGCGCGTGCTGGTTGGCCACGGCCAGCATCGCTTCGTACGTGAACAGCGGTACATACGTGATACCTGCCAGGTCCACCGGGTCGGAAGTCACTACCAGGTCGAGGTCGCCGCGTGCCAGGGCCGGCAGCGGGGCGAAGGCAAAGCCGGAGGCCAGGTCCAGCTCCACTTCCGGCCAGGCATCGCGGAACTGGTCGATGGTCGGCATCAGCCACTGGAAGCAGCTGTGGCATTCGATGGCCATGTGCAGGCGTCCGGCGGTGCCACCGGCCAGGCGCGCAATGTCGCGCTCGGCGCCGCGCAGCAGGGGCAGGGTGGCATCAGCCAGTTGCAGCAGGCGCAGCCCGGCACTGGTGAAGCGGATCGGCTTGGTTTTGCGCACGAACAGCGGCAGGCCCATGCGTTCTTCCAGCTCCTTGAACTGATGCGACAGCGCCGACTGGGTCAGGTGCAGGCGCTCGGCGGCTTCCACCAGGCTGTCGGCTTCGCGCAGGGCATGAAGGGTTTTCAGGTGACGGATCTCCAACACAGCTGACTCCGGGGTGTAGGATTGAAGAAACAGGGAATGAGTTGAGTTTCTCTCATGTTGCCGTGCCTGTCGACTGGGCGTTCAGCCGCACCGTCTGGCGGGAGTCATGAAACTGTCACCGAACTGTGGCAGCGCGCCCGAACAGAATTCATCAGACTCGCGCTCTACTGGGTATCTGCATTCTGGTGTTTCTTTCATGCGGGCTTATTGGCTTTTTCTTATCTTCCTTTTCAGCGTACCTGCCAGCTTCGCCGGACAGCGTTGTGACGCCCGTGTACCGGTGCAGCGCGCCGAGCTGGGCGCGGTCAGCCTGGTGTACCAGAGCGTGGGCGCGCCGCGTGATCCGGCCTTGCTACTGGTCATGGGCCTGGGCGGGCAACTGATCCACTGGCCGGACGATGTGGTCGAGGCATTGTGCCGCCAAGGTTTCAGGGTTATTCGCTACGACAACCGCGATGTGGGGCTGTCACGCTGGAACCAGATGCCGCCGTCGGCCAACCTGACGGTGGAGCTGCTGCGTTACAAGCTGGGCCTGCCAGTGGCGGCGCCTTATACGCTGACCGACATGGCAGACGATGGCTTACGCCTGATGGACGCCTTGGGGGTGCGCCAGTTTCATGTGCTGGGCGTGAGCATGGGCGGCATGATCGCCCAGCACCTGGCGGCCATGGCTCCCGAGCGCGTGCGCAGCCTGACGTTGGTCATGTCCAGCTCAGGCGCGGCGGGGCTGCCAGCGCCGGATCCGGCGCTGGTGCAGTTACTGGCCCGGCGCAGCGCGCCCAGCCGCGAGGTGGCCATCGAGCAGCAGGCAGACTTGTTGGCGGCGTTGGGCAGCCCTGAGGTGCGGGACGACCGTGCCGTGTTGCTGCACCAGGCAGCGGTGGCCTACGACCGGGCGTTCAACCCGGACGGGGCCAAGCGCCAGATCATGGCGATTCTGGCCGAGCCAAGCCGCGTCGAGCTATTGAACCAGTTGAGGGTGCCGACCCTGGTGGTGCACGGCACGGCTGACCCGTTGCTGCCGGTGATGCATGGCGTGCACCTGGCGGCGCATATACAAGGCAGCCAGCTGCGCTTGATACCAGGGCTGGCGCATCGCTTCCAGGAGCCGTTCAAGGCACCGCTGCTGGGGGCTGTGTTGCCTTATCTGCAAGCGCATCGGCAGGACGTGACGCATATTGCCGGGCTTTGAACTGCTATGCGTCAGCCGGCCTGTTTCAGTGCATCCGCACCCACAAGGTCACCAGCACGGTCGCGGCCATCAGCCAGGCCACCGTGGCCAGTGCCAGCGATGCCTCCAGGCGCAGGCGGTCAACCAGTACATACAAGGTTGCCAGGTACACGAAATACGGAATGATCGACCACATGCCGAACAGGATGGTGGTCTTCAGGTCGGTAATGCTGCGCCCCTTGCCAACAATGTAATGGGCAATCAGGGCAAAGGTGGGGAACAGCGGCACCAGCCCGGCGATGTAGTAGTTACGCGTCTTTGACAGCACCGCTAGCAGCAGTACCACGCCAGCGCCCAGGGCCGCTTTGAATACCAGGTCCACGTTGTTATTCCCGTTTGGGTTGAGGTCATCCGAGGCCGTATTTCTTCACTTTGTCGAACAACGTGGTCTTGGCCATGCCCAGCTCCTGGCTGGCCTGGCTCAGGTTGCCCCCGGTGCGTTGCAGGGCATCGCTGAGCAGGTTGCGTTCAAACGCCTCCACCGCCTCGGCAAAGCCCAAACCCTGGCTGGCGCCGCTGCTGGGGCCTTTCTTGAACGCCGGCAGGCCAAGCGCATAGCGTTCGGCCACGTTGCGCAATTCGCGCACATTGCCTGGCCAATCGTGGGCCATCAGGCGCGACAAAGTCTGGCTGTCCAGCGTCGGGGGTTCTCGGTCAAAGCGCAGGGCCGACTGCTGCAGGAAGTGTTCGAACAGTTGCAGGATGTCTTCGCGGCGTTCGCGCAGTGGCGGCAGCTCCAGGGTGACCACGTTCAGCCGGTAATACAGGTCGCTGCGGAACTGGCCGCTCTGGCCCAGGCTGTCGAGGTCGGCCTTGGTCGCGGCAATTACCCGGCAATCCACCGGGATGCTCTGGTTAGAGCCCAATCGTTCCAGGGTACGTTCCTGCAGCACGCGCAGCAGCTTGATTTGCAGGTTGATCGGCATGCTCTCCACTTCGTCGAGGAACAGCGTGCCGCCGTTGGCGTGCTCGATCTTGCCGATGCGGCGTTTGCCGGCGCCGGTGAAGGCGTTGGCCTCATGGCCAAAAATCTCGCTTTCGAACAGGTTTTCCGGCAAGCCGCCACAGTTCAGCGCCACGAACGGTTGGCTCTGGCGGCGGCTGAAATCGTGCAGGCAGCGTGCGACCAGCTCTTTCCCAGTGCCGGTTTCGCCTTCGATCAGCACGTTGGCTGAGGTATCGGCGACGTTGGCGATCAGTTCGCGCAAGTGCTCCATTGCGGGGGAACGGCCAATGATGCGGCCCTCAAGGCTGCTCTGCTCGGCCAGTTGGCGGCGTAGGGCCACCACTTCTCGCGACAGCCCGCGTTGCTCCAGTGCGCGGCGCACCACATCGACCAGGCGCTCGGGGGAAAACGGTTTTTCCATGAAGTCGTAGGCGCCGTTACGCATGGCGCCGACGGCCATGTCGATATCGCCATGGCCGGTGATCAACACCACCGGCAGGCTCCGATCACGGGCCTTCAGGCGGTTGAGCAGTTCCAGGCCGTCCATGCCCGGCAGGCGGATGTCACTGACGACAATCCCGGCGAAATCGTCGCCGATGCGTTCCAGCGCCTGCTCGGCGCTGCCCACGCCTTCGCAGGCGATATCTTCCAGCGCCAGCGCCTGCTGGCAGCCGAGCAGCACATGCGGATCGTCTTCGACGATCAGGACGGTAAGAGGCGCTTGGTTCATGGGTGCTCTGCCGATTCGCTAGGGGGAGAAACCAGGGGTAGGGCCAGGACGAAGGCCGTGCCGCCAGTGGCGGGGTGCTCGACGTTGAGGCTGCCCTTGGCGGCGGCGGCAAGGCTCGCCGACAAGGTCAGGCCCAGGCCCAGGCCATGTTCGCCCGGTTTGGTGGTAAAGAAAGGTTCGAACAGGTGCTTGCGCGCCTCGGCATCGATGCCGTGGCCATTGTCGCGCACCTGCAAGCGGTACTTGTCGCCCTGCAGTTCGCCTTCCAGCCATAGCTCGGGCAGTGGTTGCGCGGCCATGGCATCAAGCGCGTTGCCGATCAGGTTGACCAGAATCTGTTCGAGACGCGTCTGGTCGATAGCCAGTTGCTGGTCGTCGAACTGGTGGTGCAGCTGCAAATGGCAGGCGCTGATGCGGTTGGCCAATACTTGCAAGGTGGCTTCCACTGCCTTGGCCAGCGAGGCCTGGCCGCTGTCATCGCCGCGCCGGGCGAAGGAGCGCAGGCTCGCAGTAATACGGCCCATGCGGTCGATCAGGTCGTTCATGGTGCGCAGGTTGGTGCTGGCGGTTTCCAGTGCCCCACGTTCGAGGAAACGCACCGTGTTGCCAGACAAGGTGCGCAACGCGGCCAGCGGCTGGTTCAGCTCATGGGCGATACTGGTGGACATTTGCCCGATGGCCGCCAGCTTACCGGCCTGCACCAACTCATCCTGGGCGTGGCGCAAGGTTTGCTCGGCATGCCGGCGCTCGCGAATTTGCCCCTTCAGGCGTTCGTTGCTGGCGCGCAGGTCGGCGGTGCGCTCGGCAATCCGCCGCTCCAGCTGGCTATTCGCTTCCTCAAGGGCTTCACGGGCTGCCAGGCGGGTGGCGATGACCTTGCGTCGTTCGTTCCAGGCGATGCCGAGGATCGCCAGCAAGGCGAACGCCACGCCCACCAGAATGCCCTGCACCATGGACTCGCGACGCAGGTCCTGCAGCGGGGTCAGCAGGGTGAAATGCCAGGGTGTATCCACCAGGCGACGGGTCTGTGCCAGGTAGGCAACCTCGTGAGGTTTGCCTTTTGCGGTTTCGCTGTTGGCCGGGAAGGTCAGTTTTTCCACGCCATCGGCCAGGGTTTCCCGGGCCAGTGGCTGCAACTCGTTCAGCGGCCACCAGTAGTATTGCAGGCTGCGCGCCAGGCGCTCCTTGATTTGCGGGGTCAGCGGGCGCACCGACTTCAGGCGTCTGGCCGGGTCGCTGGAAAGGATGATGATGCCGTTCTCGTCACTGACGAACGCCTCCAGACGGGCACGTTGCCAGCGCTCCTCAAGCGTGTCCAGGCGCACCTTGATCACGGCCACGCCAATGATCTTGCCGTGCTCCTCCAGGCCATGAGCCAGGTAGTAGCCAGCCTCGCCAGTGGTGCTGCCGATGCCATAGAAACGCCCAGGCTCACCGCGCACGGCTGTCTGGAAGTAGGCGCGGAACGACAGGTCTTCACCCAGGAACGAGTCGGCGTCGCGCCAGTTGCTGGTGGCCTGTACCCGGCCATTGGTATCGAGAACGAAGATGGCCCGGCTGCGGCTGCGCCGATTCAGGCCCTCAAGGTATTCGTTTACCGTTTGCCGTGAGCCGCCGTCCGGGTCGGTGAGCAGGTGCGAGACGCTGTCTTCCAGCTCCAGCAGGCTCGGCAGGTAGGTGTACTTGCTGATTTCGCTTTCGACCGCGCGCGCGTGCAGCTCCAGCTGGCGCTCACCGTTTTCGCTGAGGGTGCGAATGCCGTTGCTTTCGCTGATCAGGTAGCCAGCCATTCCCAGGCCGACCATCAGCAGGATGATCAAGGGCGGCAGCAGCAATTGACGGAGCAGGCGGGAATTCACGGCAGGCTTGGCAGGGAGAAGAAGCGAAGGGTCGCATTTCATCACAGTGGCCTTGTCACGACCAGCGCCAACTGCCCGAAAGGGCAGCGGCGCCGACCGGTTCAGTGAAGCAAAATCAGTGTTGCAGGATCTTGCTGAGGAAGTGCTGGGTACGCTCGTGGCGGGCCGACGGGTTGCCGAAGAAGTCTTCCTTCTGGCAGTCCTCGATGATGTTGCCCTTGTCCATGAAGATGACGCGGTTGGCCACTTTGCGGGCGAAGCCCATTTCGTGGGTCACGCACATCATGGTCATGCCTTCGTGGGCCAGTTCGACCATGACGTCCAGTACTTCGTTGACCATTTCCGGGTCCAGCGCCGAGGTCGGTTCGTCGAACAGCATGACGATCGGGTCCATCGACAGGGCGCGGGCAATGGCCACACGCTGCTGCTGGCCACCGGACAGCTGGCCGGGGTGCTTCTTGGCGTGGGCACCGAGGCCGACGCGGTCGAGCAGGGCCAGGCCCTTCTTGGTCGCTTCGGCTTCGCTGCGGCCGAGCACCTTGCGCTGGGCAATGGTCAGGTTCTCGGTGATGGACAGGTGCGGGAACAGCTCGAAGTGCTGGAACACCATGCCAACCCGGGAGCGCAGCTTGGGCAGGTTGGTCTTCGGGTCGGCAATCGAGGTGCCATCGACCACGATGTCACCTTTCTGGAAGGGTTCCAGGGCGTTCACGCACTTGATCAGGGTGGACTTGCCCGAACCCGACGGGCCACACACCACGACCACTTCACCCTTCTTGACCTCGGTGCTGCAGTCGGTCAGTACCTGGAAGTCCCCGTACCACTTGTTGACGTTCTTGATGGAAATCATACGGTGATCCTTTTTTGCAGGCGCTTGACCAGCCACGAAGCGGAGAAGCTGATGAGGAAGTACACGACACCGGCGAAGATCAGGAACTCATGGGAGCGCCCGATGATGTCGCCGTTGGAGCGTGCCGAGTTGAGGAAGTCCACCAGGCCCACGGTGTATACCAGCGAGGTGTCTTGGAACAGGATGATGCTCTGCTGCAGCAGCAGCGGGGTCATCTTGCGGAAGGCCTGGGGCAGGATGATCAGGCGCATGGTCTGGCCGTAGGTCATGCCCAGGGCCTGGGCGGCGCCCATCTGGCCCTTGGAAATCGACTGCACGCCGGCGCGGACGATTTCGCAGAAGTAGGCCGCCTCGAACATCATGAAGGCCACCACACACGAGGTGAAGGCACCCACGGGGGTGTCCTCGCCGGTGATCCAGCGCAGCACGAACGGCACCGCCAGGTAGAACCAGGTGATCACCAGCAGCAGCGGGATGGAGCGGAAGTAGTTGACGTAGGCACCGGCCACGTTCGACAGCAGTTTGTTTGACGACAGGCGCATCAGCGCCAGAATGGTGCCCAGCACGATGCCGCCGACTACGCCCATGACCATCAACTGCAGGGTCATGACCATGCCGTCCCACAGGGCCGGCAGGGCCGGGATGATTTCGCTGAAATCCATGTCCATTTATTTGCCCCCTACGGAAATCAGGCCAGGCACCGAGACTTTCTTCTCGACCATGCGCATCAGCAGCATCAGGCCCATGTTCAGGGTGAAGTAGATCAGCGTGGCCAGGGTAAAGGCCTCGAACAGGTTGGCCGAGAACTCGGCGGTTTGCTTGGTTTGTGCCAGCAGCTCCATCAGGCCGATCAGCGAAGCCACAGAGGAGTTCTTGAACACGTTCAGGAATTCTGAGGTGAGCGGTGGAATGATGATCCGGTAGGCTTGCGGCAGCAGCACGTTGGTGTAGATCTGCGGCAGGCTGAAGCCCATGGCACGGGCAGCGGCTTCCTGGCCGCGGGGCAGCGCCTGGATACCGGTACGTACCTGTTCACACACGCGGGCGGCGGTGAACAGGCCCAGGCAGATGACCACGCTGATCAGTGCCGAGGTCGTGGGGTTGAGGTCTTGCTTGAACCATTCCTGCAGGCCTTCGGGCAGCAGGTCCGGTACCAGGAAGTACCAGATGAACAGCTGCACCAGCAGCGGCACGTTGCGGAACAGCTCCACATAAGCGGTCGCGATGCTGGACACCAGGCGGTTCGGCACGGTACGCATCACACCGAGGACCGAGCCCAGCAGCAAGGCGATGATCCAGGCGGAAATGGCGATGGCGATGGTCCAGCCCAGACCGGTGACGTACCAGTCCAGATAAGTTTCGCTGCCCACGCCGGTGGACTTGAAGAACACGCCCCAGTCCCAGTTGTAATTCATCGGGATTTCCCCTCAGACGGTTGTTTCACGGGCACCTTCGAGCATCCGGGGGCGCTGGGCGCCCTCGGATGAAAGGGTAGACACTAATGCGTGGCCTGTGGGTTCAATCGTGCGCGGATGCGCACCAGGCCATTAAACGCTGAGGATCAGGACTTCTTCTCGTCCGCCGCCTTGTCGGTCGGCTCGGCGATCAGTTTCTTCAGCTCGTCGCTCATCGGGAACTGCAGGTTCAGGCCCTTTGGCGGGATCGGCTGCTGGAACCACTTGTCGTAGCTCTTGTTGACTTCGCCTGACTTGAAGTAACCGACAATGGCGTCATCGACCGCTTTCTTGAAGGCTGCGTCATCCTTACGCACCATGCAGCCGTAGATTTCGTACGACTGCGGGGTGCCGGTGATGACCCAGTCCGACGGTTTGCGGGCTTTGGCCATTTCGCCGGCGAGCAGGGCATCGTCCATCATGAATGCCACGGCGCGGCCGCTTTCGAGCATGTTAAAGGCTTCACCGTGGTCCTTGGCGGAAATCACGTTCATCTTCATCTGCTTGTCGGCGTTCATCGCCTTGAGGATGCGTTCGGACGTGGTGCCCGCGGTGGTTACCACGTTCTTGCCGGCCAGGTCCGGGAAATCTTTGTATGCAGGCGCACCGTCCTTGACCTTGGTCAACAGGCGGGTACCGACTTCGAAGATGCCGACCGAGAAGCCGACTTGCTGCTGGCGTTCGACGTTGTTGGTGGTGGAGCCGCACTCCAGGTCGACGGTGCCGTTCTGCACCAGCGGGATGCGGGTTTGCGAGGTGACCAGGTTGTATTTGACCTTGATGTCAGTACCCAGTTGCTTCTTCAGGGCGTCGACGACAGCCAGCTGGATGTCATGCGAGTAGCCCACGGGCTCGGGTTTGCCGGCCAGATAGGAAAACGGGATGGAGGAGTCGCGGTGGCCCAGGGTGATGGTGCCCGAATCCTTGATCTTCTTCAGGGTGCCAGTCAGTTCTTCGGCCATGGCCGGCGAAGCGATTACAGCGGCCGCGATGGCGGCGCCCAGCAATTGACGAACGATACGCATCAAATTTTCCTCGACGTGTTTGTTTTTTTTATGGAGCCGTTGGCGGACTCTTTCGTTCAACGAATACAGCAAGAAGCGAGTGCATTCGGCTACCAAGTGTAGAGCATGAGTCGTGCCAAGCTCTGTGTTTGATCATAACGCCGCGAAAAACCTGGGGATTAAGCTTTTCTGACATTATTGTCAGATGGCTTTGCGTACGGCTTTCCGAATGAGTGACAAATGTTCATTCGTAAATCCGAACGAGTTGCGGAGTTCGCCCGTCGTCTCGTGGTACATAGGTGCCGCGTGTTGGTGTCATGGTCGTGATGTCCTGATGTGCTGTCATCAGGAGATTCAGACATGCCCACCCGCCATACCCCAGACGACTCCATCGACTGGCTGATCGCCGAACGTTTACCGGGCTGGTTACGCGTCGCTCGGCCAGACCAGGTCCGTGCCCTGCAGCGCGCCCTGGCCAGGCAGGAGCAGGTCAACCAGCAGTTGGGCGAGCTACTGGCCGCGATCCCCAGGCTAGATGTTTTCGCCGAGCGTCTGCTACTGGCCGCCCTGCGCGAAGCAAGGGTGGCCGATACTGATGTGCGCAACAGCACTGTGACGATCACCGAACAGGTGTATTACCCCTCGGTCGCAGAGAAACTCTACCGGCCCAAGGGGACGCGTGTGACGAGGCAAAGCCTGCTGGCGGCGGCGCTGCACAATTATCACGTATCCGAGACCAGGCCATTGGCCGGTCGCAAAGGGGTGCTCACGGATGCCCATGGCACCGTGCTGGGGCTCGGTATCGAGGCCTTTGCGGGGCGTTGCCGGGCCTTGGATGTGGGCGGGCAATACCAGACGTTGCTGCAACGGCAGCTCGGCACAGGTGATGCGCAGGGCAAAGGCTCGCCCGCCGTACGCGGGCTTATCGAAGAAAGCCTGCGGGCACAGTTGGAGGTAGCGGTACGTCTGGCGACATTGAAAGGTGAACTGAGCGAGCGTCACTACCTGCAGTTGCTCCCGTTGATGGCATCGGTCCCTATTGTCCCGCCTGTGGCCGATGCTGTGGTCGCTCGCCAGTTGTATCTGCTGGGTAAGTGTATCCACGGCGTGTTCACGTTCGAAGTGCAACATGGCGACAACCCAGCTGAGGTGATTGCCTACGTGCCTGGGATGGCGCAACAACCGGTGCGCATGCACGCCTCCTGGCAGGCGTTTTACGACTGGGTGGCACAGTGGTTGAACGAAGCTGGGCCGAGGGCATTTTTTGTCCGGTTTATTCTGGAGCGTGATCGGCTGTCGTTCTTCCAGGCCCTGAATGAGCGCCTGCACTCTCGACCTGTGGGCGGTGCGGCGAACCTTGATGGGCGCAACCTGGCCATTGATGGTGGCCTGTTCGCCCATCTGCGTGGTTTGCAGCTCAGCAAGCTGTTTGATGATGCCCGCATGCTTGCAAGGCCAACCGGGGATGAAGACCAGGCGGACCGGCAAGCACGCCTGCAGGGCTATGAGTCACTGGCCTTCGATGTGTTGGGCGTTGCCGGGATGTTCGTGCCGCTGCTAGGCGAAGTCATGACCGTGGTGTTCGCGGCGCAGATCGCTACCGAGGTATACGAGGGTTACGAGGACTGGCGCCTGGGTGATCGCAAGGGGGCGCTGGAGCACCTGTTTGGCGTGGCAGAAAATGTGGCCGCTGGCTTATTGATCAGCGGGGGGGTGTCGGCCGGCATGCGGGCGCTGCAGCGAGTGCCATTCGTCGACGAGCTGCGGCCAGTGGTCGACAGTGCCGGGCAATTGAAGCTCTGCTCGTCAGAGCTCCCAGGCTATGCGATGGATGCCGTGCAGCAGCCACTACTGGGCAGCGACTTTTGGCAGCTTCCCGAGGGCGGCGGGCTCTATCGTGTCGAGAGAGAGCCTGGCAGCGGCTCCTCGTTCATTCGTCACCCCATCCGCAGCGAGGCTTACGCACCCAGGATCGAGCGCACCCCCAGCGATGGTTGGCGCCACGCCCTGGAAAGCCCCCAGGAGTGGCAAGGTGTGGGCTATCTGATGCGGCGTCTGAGCAGTCGCCTGGCCGGGCTATCCGATGCCACTGCCACGCACTTGGCGCAGATCACTGGTTTTGATGAGTCGCACTTGCGCGGCCTGCACCTGGAAAACGCTCCTGTGCCGGCGCGGATGCTCGATGTGATGGAGCGTTATCAGCTGGCAACTGAACTGGCGCCGCTACGTGGTGAAGCGCTGGAGGCGCGTTTCAACGAGCGTCAGCCAGCGTTGACCAGCGATGAACAGTTGCTGATTCGAGACTTTCCGGGGTTGTCCGTGCGGGGCGCCAGGGAGATTTTCAGTGAGGCCAGCGGCACCCAGATTGACCAGCTCAAGCGCTCGCGGCGCGTACCGCTGGCGCTGGCGGAGCGGGCGCGCTGGTGGTTGCGTGACAGCCGCCTGGACAAGGCCTGTACTGGCCTGCTGCTGCCGCAGTGGGCGAGCGAGGACAGCGCACGGTTGGCGTTGGGCCTGATCGACCTGCGGGCGCCCTGGTCGCCGGAGGTGCGAATCGAGTTGCGCGCGCAAAGTGCGCAGGGGCGTGTGCTGGTTGCGCAAGGCAGCGAGCAGGCGCCCCGGGTCAAGCGCATCGTACGCCAGGCTGAAGGTTATGCCCTCGCTGGCAGTGAGGCAGAAATTCTGCCTTTGCTCGATGTGCTGGCGTCATGCCTGGACCCGCAGCAGAAAACCCTCCTGGGCAGTGGTGCGCCGTTTACCACGACCAGGTTGCGTGACAACCTTATCCAAGCGGCTGCCAGTGATCGCGACCAGGTTGCCAGGTTGCTCGGCCTGGCACCGGTCGGCCTGGGTATCCGCCCACCCAGGCGTATTGCCGATGGCCGAATCGGCTATCCGCTGAGCGGGCGAGGCGATAGCAGCCGGCGTGCAATGAGGCGGGGTATTCATCAGATCTTCCCAACCCTCAGTGACGAACAGCTGCAGGCCTATGTGCTGGAGGTCATCACCCGCCGTGAGGGGCTGTGGGCGCATTACCGTGGCCTGCAGGAACAGCTGGCGGCATTGCGACAAAACTTGAACGCCTGGCAGCGAGCAGGCGGTACTCCGCTGGAAGTCCTGCAACGGCGCCGGGTGGCCACCCACATTCGGCGCAGTTGGCGGCGCAAGATCAGCAACGATGGCGGTGAGTACGTACTGATACTCGATGGTGAGCGAGTAGGCAGCCTGCCGCAGCTGCCGGCGGGTGTGAGTTTTTCCCACATCAGGCGCCTGGTGTTGAGAAGCATGGAGCTTGCTGCGCTTGATGAAGCGTTTCTCGAGCGTTTTCCCAACCTGGTCGAGCTGAACCTCAGCGATAACCGCCTCGTGCAGGTGCCTGCTGGCGTAGAACGCCTGGAGCAGCTCAGGCAGTTGCACCTTTCGCGCAACAGCATTGTGTTGAACAGCGTTGGCGAACAGCGGCTGCGCGCGTTGACGCGGCTGCAGGTGCTGGACCTTTGCCACAACCCATTGGGCCGTGCGCCTGAGCTGATGGAGTTGCGTAACTTGCGTGATGTGCGGCTACGCTCCACGGGGTTGGCGACGATCCCTGAGAGGGTCACCTGGCGCGCGCTGGTCGACCTGCGCGACAACCAGATACAGACGGTACGCCAGGACCTTGAGGTCTTGCGAGCGCGCGTGGACCAACTGGCCTTGCATGACAATCCGCTCGACAGTGCCGGTGAGCAGCGCCTTGATGATGCCGCTGAAATGGCGCAAGCCGGCGCGCGTGGCAGTATTGCCTATCGTCATCACCCGCTGGACGACGCGGTGCGTGATCAATGGCTGGGCACCACGTTGGACGACCTCTACACCCGCCGAAAACAGAGTTGGAATACGTTGCGTCAGGAAACCGAAGCGGCGGGGCTGATGCGTTTTCTGTCGGACTTTGCCTCCTCAGAGGACTTCCAGTCGCACCCTGGGCACTTCAGGAAGCGTATCTGGCATATCCTGGATGCCTGCGAGCAGCACGAGCAGCTGCGGCTGCGGGTGTTCCAGGAGGCCTCTGGGCAACGGACCTGCGAAGACCGGCTGCTGCTGGTGTTAGAACAGTTGGAGCTGGCCGTGCTGGTGGAACGGGCGACGGCAAACGTTCCCCCGGCCCACGTCGAGGGCAAGCTGCTGCGCCTGGCGCAGTCACTGTTCCGGCTCGACGAGGTGGACCGGATAGCCACGCGACACATCGAGCGCATGCACCGCAGCGGCGAGGCACTGGTGGATGAAGTCGAAGTGCGGCTGTACTACCGGCTCAAGCTCAGGACCATGCTTGACCTGCCCATCGAAGCCGACGAAATGCATTACGAGAGCTATGCCAACGTCACCACCAGCGACTTGCTCCGAGCCAGAAGTGACGTGCTGGCTGCGCAAAATCCCGCCAGCGAGATTGCCGCGCTTTCCCAGCGCCCGTTCTGGGAGGCCCATGTCCGCGAGCGCTACCCCGAGCGGCTCGAGGCTCAGTTGCAGCCGGTGCAGTTGCTACATGAGCAGAACGAGGCGGACCTGGAGGCCGGGCATATCGACGAATGGACCTATGTGAAGCGCAGCAACGGCCTGATGCACGAATACGAGCTGGCCGAACGCAGGGTATTCACAACCCTCGCCAGAGAAGTGTACGAACGCTTGAACGCGTAAAGGGAAGCCCCGGCTTTGCCTGCCGGGGCCTCTTTCAGGCAGCGCGGTTTTGGGCGCGATCGGCTTGGGCTTTCTGCAGGTAGTCGCGCAGCACCTGCTGTTCGGCGGGGCTGGTGAACAGGCCGAGCTTGGTGCGGCGCCAGAGGATATCGTCGGCGCTGGTGGCCCACTCTTCACGGCAGAGGTAGTCCACTTCGCGGCCGAACAGGCCACCGCCGATCGATTGGCCGAGGTCCTCGGGGCCGTTCACACCTTCCAGTAGGCGCCATACCCGGCTGCCATACGTCACGGCCCAGCGCTTGGCGATATCAACCGGCAACCAGCCATGGCTGGCCAGTACGTTATCGACCAATGCCTGCGCACTGGTCATGTTTTCGCCGCCGGGCAATGGCGCGCTGGCGGTCCAGCTGCCACGCATCTGGGTGAAGAACGGTTGGAGTTCGCCCATCGCCGACTCGGCCAGCTTGCGGTAGGTGGTCAACTTGCCGCCGAACACCGACAGCAGTGGCGCCTGGCCTTCCTCGGCAGACAATGCCAGGGTGTAATCGCGGGTGACCGCAGAAGGGTTGTCTGATTCGTCGTTGCACAGCGGGCGCACGCCGGAATAGGTGTGCAGGATATCGCTACGGCTGAGCTGATGATTGAAATGTTCGTTGACCACCTTGAGCAAGTAATCGGTTTCGCCTTCGGTGATCGCTACGTTGGCTGGGTCGCCGCTGTATTCGCGGTCGGTGGTACCGATCAGGGTGAAACGCTCCAGGTACGGAATGCAGAAGACGATGCGCTGGTCTTCGTTCTGCAGGATGTAGGCATGTTCGCCTTCGTACAGGCGCGGCACGATCAGGTGGCTGCCCTGGATCAGGCGAATGCCATACGGCGCGTCGAGCTTGAGATCATCCTTGATGAAAGTGGCGACCCAAGGGCCGGCTGCGTTGACCAGCGCACGGGCGCGAATGCTCTGTTGGCTGCCGTCGGCATGCTGCAGTTCAACCTGCCACAGGCCGTCTACACGCTCGGCGCGCAGGCAACGGGTTTGAGTGTGGATGTGCGCACCGGTCTCGCGAGCGGCCATGGCGTTGAGCACTACCAGGCGGGCGTCGTCAACGGCGCAGTCGGCGTATTCGAAACCGCGGGTGATCGCAGGCTTAAGCGGGTAACCCGGGCCAAAGTGCAGGCTGCGCGAGGCGCCCAGGCGCTTGCGCTTGCCCAGGTGGTCATACAGGAACAGGCCGGCGCGGATCATCCAGGCCGGGCGCAGGTGCGGGCGGTGCGGCAGCACGAAACGCATGGGCTTGACGATGTGCGGGGCCTTGGCCAGCAGCACTTCACGCTCGGCCAATGCTTCGCGAACCAGGCGGAACTCGTAATGCTCCAGGTAGCGCAGGCCACCGTGGATCAGCTTGCTGCTGGCCGACGAGGTGTGCTGGGCCAGGTCGTCCTTTTCGCAAAGGAATACCTTCAGGCCACGACCAGCGGCGTCGGCAGCGATGCCCACGCCATTGATGCCACCGCCAATCACGGCGAGGTCATAGCAGTCGGCGAGTGGGGGCTGGGACGAAACGGGCTGGGACACGGGCAAGGCCTCCTGAGGCTGTTCACATCGAATATGAACATTGATGTTCGTTTCCGAAAATACTAGCGCAACAGAAAGCCGGTCGCCAGTCAGTCTTTATAGAAAAAACTGATCATGACAGTAAAGTGAACATTTACGAAAATGGCGGGTTGCTTGGCAGCCCGCATGCGGTTCACACCACCTCGAGGCGGATCTTGTACTGGTTGAGCAACTGGGTGAGGGTGGTCGTCGGCGCCTGGTCGGTTACCAGGCAATCGACCAGGCTGATCGAGCCCAGACGCACCATAGCGTTGCGCCCGAACTTGCTGGAGTCGGCGGCAAGGATCACTTGCCTGGCATTGGCGATGATGGCCTGAGACACCCGAACTTCCTGATAGTCGAAGTCGAGCAGGCTGCCGTCTTCATCGATGCCGCTGATGCCGACCAGGGCGAAGTCGACCTTGAACTGGTTGATGAAATCGACACTGGCCTGGCCGACCACCCCGCCATCGCGACGTACCGTGCCACCGGCCACCAGCACTTCGAAGTCATCCTTCGCGGCGAGGATTGCAGCCACATGCAGGTTATTGGTGATGACCTTCAGGTGGTTGTGATTGAGCAGTGCCCGGGCGATGGATTCGGTGGTGGTGCCAATGTTGATGAACACCGACGCATGGTCGGGAATCTGCCGGGCTACGGCTTCGGCGATGCGTTGCTTTTCGTCGCGCATCTGGTCGGCACGCATGGCGTAAGCGGTGTTTTCCACGCTCGAGTCGTAGGCCGCGCCACCGTGGTAGCGACGTAGCAAATTGAGTTCGGCCAGCTGGTTGATATCGCGGCGGATGGTTTGCGGTGTCACGACGAACAGCTGCGCCATTTCTTCGATACTGACGTAACCGCGCTCACGCACCAGTTCGAGGATTTGTTGTTGGCGGGGGGGCAGATTCATGGGGCGGTCCTTTGGGGCTGCCGGACAAATTCTGCAATGATGCCGTAGGACGCGGATGACGGCCAGTAGACGATTGGGGCCGCGTGGCGGCCCCGATAGGCATTACGCCTCGTGATCTTCCCAGTCACGGGTGCGCTCGACCGCTTTTTTCCAGCCGGCATACAGCTTCTCTTTCTGCGCTTCATCCAGCTGTGGGCTGAATTCGCGCTCGATGATGGCTTTATCTCGCAGCTCGTCCAGGCCACTCCAGAAGCCACAAGCCAGGCCAGCCAGATAGGCGGCGCCCAGCGCTGTGGTTTCGCGCATCTTCGGCCGCTCTACGCAGGTGCCAAGGATATCGGCCTGGAACTGCATGAGGAAGTTGTTGGCCACCGCACCACCGTCCACACGCAGCTCGGACAGGCGCTGGCCGCAGTCCTGCTGCATGGCATCGAGCACGTCGCGGGTCTGGTAGGCGATCGACTCCAGTGCGGCGCGGATGATGTGGTCCACCTTCACGCCACGGGTCAGGCCGAACAGCGCGCCACGGGCATACGGGTCCCAGTACGGGGCACCCAGGCCTGTGAAGGCGGGCACCAGGTAGACGCCGTTGCTGTCCTTGACCTTGCTGGCGAAGTACTCGGTATCCAAAGCATCGTTGACGATTTTCAGTTCGTCACGCAGCCATTGCACGGTGGAACCACCGTTGAACACCGCACCCTCCAGTGCATAGGCCACCTCGCCACGCGGGCCGCAGGCGATGGTGGTGAGCAGGCCATGGGACGACGTTACCGCCTTGTCGCCGGTGTTCATCAGCAGGAAGCAGCCGGTGCCATAGGTGTTCTTGGCCTGGCCTGGCTCCACGCACATCTGGCCAAACAGTGCCGACTGCTGGTCGCCAGCGATACCGGCGATGGCGATGCCGCTCTTGGTGTGGCCGTACACTTCCGAGGACGGGCGCACCTCTGGCAGCATCTGGTGCGGGATGCCCAGGATCTCCAGCAGCTTTTCATCCCACTGCAGGCTGTGGATGTTGAACATCAGCGTGCGCGAGGCATTGGTGTAGTCGGTGACGTGTACCTTGCCGCCGGAGAACTTCCAGATCAGCCAGGTATCGATGGTGCCGAACAGCAGCTCGCCACGCTCGGCACGTTCACGCGCGCCTTCGACGTTGTCGAGGATCCATTTCAGCTTGGTGCCGGAGAAGTAGGGATCGGTGACCAGGCCGGTTGTTTCGCGAATGTAGTCTTCATGCCCGTCACGCTTGAGCTGGGCACAGATTTCGGTACTGCGGCGGCACTGCCAGACGATGGCGTTGTACACCGGGCGACCGGTTTCCTTGTCCCATACCACGGTGGTTTCGCGCTGGTTGGTGATGCCCAGTGCGGCGACCTGAGCATGGCTGATACCGGCCTGGGCCAAGGCTTCGACCATGGTCGCGCTTTGCGTGGCGAAGATCTCCATCGGGTCGTGCTCGACCCAGCCCGCCTGCGGGTAATGCTGGGCGAACTCACGCTGGGAGGTACCCACCACATTGGCGTCGCGGTCGAAAATGATCGCCCGCGAACTGGTGGTGCCCTGGTCCAGGGCGATGATGTAGTTCTTATCCTGGGTGTCTGTCATGGTCGTAGGCCTTGCAAAAATAGGGGGTCAGGGCTGGGCGTGATGCCGGCATCAATTGGCTTGAGTATCGCCCTGGCGGATGTCATTTGTCTCAGGGTTCGCGGCTGGTGCCGTTGGCAAGTTGCGGGCGATAAGGCCGCGATAGGTCGCGGCACCCACGCAGGCGCCAAGGATCGGTGCGAACACCGGAACCAGGAAATAAGGAATATCCCGCCCGCCAGTGAAGGCTATTTCGCCCCAGCCGGCCAGGAAGGTCATGAGTTTTGGCCCGAAGTCGCGGGCCGGGTTCATCGCAAAGCCGGTCAAGGGGCCCATGGCACTGCCGATCACGGCAATCAGCAGGCCGATCAGCAGCGGTGCCATGGCGCCGCGTGGCAGGCCGTTGTTGTCGTCGGTCAGGGCCATGATCACAGCCATCAGGATGGCGGTGATCACCACTTCCACCAGAAATGCCTGGCCGGTGGACAGCGACGGGTGTGGGTAGGTGGAGAACACCGAGGCCAGCTCCAGGCTGGCTTCGCTACCGCGCAACATGGCGTGGGCCTGTTCGAAATCGAAGAACAGGTTGCTGTACAGGGTATACACCAGCGCTGCGCCACAGAACGCGCCGCACACCTGGGCCAGCATGTAGAAGGGCAGCTTGCGCTTGTCGAAACCGGCAAACAGGGTGAGGGCGATGCTCACGGCCGGGTTCAGGTGCGCGCCGGAAATGCCGGCGGTGAGGTAGATCGCCATGCTCACGCCGACGCCCCAGATGATACTGATTTCCCATAGGCCGAAGCTGGCGCCGGCGACCTTGAGGGCGGCAACGCAGCCGGTACCGAAAAAGATCAACAGGGCGGTGCCGAGGAACTCGGCCAGGCATTGGCTGGACAGCATGGGTTGGCGTAGAGCAGTCGTCATGTATGACCTCGTTTTTTTTGTTGTGAGGCGCGTGGCGCTCGACAGCAAAGCCCGGTGTCTATCCCCATTGACCCCGGGCAGATGTAGGAAATGCACCTTATAAGTGCACCATTTATTCAAAAGCGAAAAAATATAGACAAGAAACGCTGATGTCAAAGGTCGAAAGTGAACGACCAGTCACGATATGGCCGCTAAAATCAGCTGCGGATCCCCGTGCTAGAGGCGCCCAATTGCGGTGCGCTGGCTGGGATGTGGGAATTGTCCTAAAGTAGCCGCCGAGCCGTCCAAGACCGGAGCCCCTGCATGACCCCCGCCCTAGACCTGTTGAAGAAGCACCGTGCCGAGCACCGCGTGCACAGTTATGAGCATGACCCGAAGTCGGCGTCGTATGGCCTGGAGGCAGCGGAAAAGCTCGGGCTTGACCCGCAACAAGTGTTCAAGACCTTGTTGGCGAGCAGCGAGAAGGGTGAATTGTTGGTGGCGGTGGTCCCTGTGGTGGGCACTTTGGACCTGAAGGCCCTCGCCCATGCTGCCGGGGTAAAGAAGTGCGAAATGGCCGACCCCGCGGCGGCGCAGCGTGCCACAGGTTATCTGGTCGGCGGGATCAGCCCGTTGGGGCAGAAGAAACGTCTGCGGACGTTCATTGATGATTCAGCGCAGAACTTTGCAACCATCCATGTCAGTGCTGGACGGCGTGGGCTGGAAGTGGAGTTGGCTGCAGCGGTGTTGGCCGAGCATACCCAGGGCAAGTTTGCCGGGATCGGTCGAGGCTGAGACTTCCGGGGCCGCAAAGCGGCCCCAAGTATCTAAAGTCAGGTCGCCGAACTGTACCGACGGACCCCGTTCTCCTGGCGCGGCAATTGCGCCGCCACACTGCCCGGCACCGGGAACAACACCAGGTGATCGGCCTTCACCGCAATCCCCACATCTCCACCCACCTGATGGTCGACATGGCTGGGGAAAATCGCTTCCAGCTGGCTGCCGGTCGGCAATTGCAGGCGATACAAGGTCGATGCCCCCAGGAAGCTCTTGCCGACGATAACCGCCCTCAGCGGGCTGTCCGGCGCATACACGATATCGTCCGGCCGCAGCAGCACGTCCACCGAACTGCCCGGCGCCATGATGTACGCACGGTTGCCGCGCAGTTCACCCAGCTCGGTATTGACGGCCTCGTGGCTGCTCATCTGCCCACGGATGAAGTACCCCTGGCCAATGAAGCTGGCCACGAACGGCGTCTGCGGTTCGTGATAAAGGTTGTAGGGCGTGTCCCACTGCTCCAGGCGGCCTTCCTTGAACACACCGACGTGATCGCTGACGGCAAAGGCTTCTTCCTGGTCATGGGTCACCAGGATGGCGCTGGTGCCACGGCTCTTGAGAATATCGCGAACCTCATGGCTCAGGCGCCGGCGCAACTCCACGTCAAGGTTGGAGAATGGCTCGTCGAGCAGCAGCAACTGCGGTTCTGGCGCCAGCGCGCGGGCCAGGGCGACCCGTTGCTGCTGGCCGCCAGACAGCTCATGCGGGTAACGCCCGCCCAGGCCGCCCAGCTTGACCAGTTCCAGCATCTCTTCGATGACGGCGGCCTGGCGTGGGTGCTTGGCGATGCCAAAGGCAATGTTCTGCGCCACGGTCAGGTGCGGGAACAGCGCGTAGTCCTGGAACACCATGCCGATGCGGCGCTTTTCCGGGGCCAGGGTGAAGCCGGCGCGGGAAATGACGTCGCCGGCCAGCTGGATTTCACCGTCATGCACCGGCTCGAAGCCGGCAATGGCGCGCAGGGTGGTGGTTTTGCCACAACCGGATGAACCCAGCAGGCAACCGATATCGCCTGCGTTCAGGTGCAGGTTGAGGTTCTGGACGATGCGCTGGTCGCCATAGCCGCAGGCGAGGTTGCGCAGGTTGAGCAGTAGGGGTTGACTCATGCGTGGTGGTAAGCCGGTTCTACAAGGAATTCGAGAAGCGCCTTCTGTGCATGCAGGCGGTTTTCAGCCTCGTCCCAGGCGACCGAGCGAGGGTCGTCGAGCAGGTCCTGGCTGATTTCCTCGCCACGGTGGGCGGGCAGGCAGTGCATGAAGAGGACATCGGGTGCCGCCAGGTCGAGCAGTTCGCGGGTGACCTGGTAAGGCGCGAAATGCGCCAGGCGCCGCGCAGTTTCCTCCTCCTGGCCCATGGAAGTCCAGACATCGGTGACCACAAGGTGTGCGCCACGTACGGCTTCCTTGGCGTCACGGATGATCTGCACGCGGTCACCGCCCAGCGCCATGAAGCGTTCATCCGGCTCATAGCCTTCGGGGCAGGCGATACGCAGCTTGAAATCGAACTGCCGGGCAGCCTCGATATAAGAGTTGCACATGTTGAAGCCATCGCCGATCCAGGTCACGGTCTTGCCCTGGATCGAGCCGCGGTGTTCCAGGAAGGTCTGCATGTCGGCCAGCAGCTGGCACGGGTGCGACTCGTCGGACAGGCCGTTGATGACCGGTACGCGCGATTTGGCGGCGAATTCGGTCAGGGTACTGTGTGCGTGGGTACGGATCATCACCACGTCGACCATGCTCGACAGCACGATGGCGCTGTCGCCGATCGGCTCGCCACGGCCCAGCTGGGTATCGCGCGGCGACAGGAAGATGGCCTGGCCGCCGAGCTGGATCATGCCGGCTTCGAACGACACCCGGGTGCGGGTCGAGGACTTCTCGAAGATCATGCCCAATACGCGGTTCTTCAGGGGCTCGAACAGCACGCCTCGCTTGCGCAGGTCCTTCAGCTCGATGCCGCGGCGGATCACCCCGAGCAATTCGTCGGTGGTGAAGTCCAGCAGGGAGAGAAAGTGCCTAGCGCTCATGATTGACTACCTTATCTGCAACGGTATGCAGGTCGACCGTATGGTTTTTTTTGACAACGGGAGTGACCTGCGGCGTAAGCCGCACGGGGCGGACGAAATAGGGAAAGGCGCAATACTATAAGTAAATGTCGCCTCAAGCCAAGGGGGGAAACAGCGGCCTGTTTGAAAGGATGTTGCAAAGGGTGTCTTTACCCGCGGGCCGGTGCTGTTTTTTATTTACTACACAGGGTTGTACACGGCTTGCTGGCAATTTGGCAAATGGCTGTCGCGAATCGTGCGCCTGATGTCGGTGGATTCACACGGCGAAGGGCGCTGGCCCGGGGGAGGGGCCGGGCGCATAGTCACTGTTCGACAACAACAAGGCAGAGGCGGCCATGACTAAGACCCTGCACCACCGTGCCTGTCACCTGTGCGAAGCGATCTGCGGGTTGAACATCGAAGTCAGCCACGAAGACGATGGGCGGGCGCTGATCAGCTCAATCAAAGGCGACCCCGAAGACCCTTTCAGCCGTGGCCATGTCTGCCCCAAGGCTGTGGCTCTGCAAGACATCCAGACCGACCCCGACCGCCTGCGCCAGCCGCACAAGCGGGTGGGGCAGCGCTGGGAGGCCATTGGCTGGGACGAGGCCTTTGCCCTGGCCGCCGACAAGCTGTGGGTGATCCAGCAGGCGCACGGGCGCAATGCCGTGGCGGTGTACCAGGGTAACCCGAGCGTGCACAACTATGGCCTGATGACCCACAGCAACTACTTCCTTGGCTTGCTCAAGACGCGCAACCGTTTCTCGGCCACGTCGGTGGACCAGTTGCCACATCATCTGGTCAGCCACCTGATGTATGGCCATGGTCTGCTGCTGCCGATCCCGGATATCGACCAGACCCGCTTCATGCTGATTCTCGGCGGCAATCCGTTGGCCTCGAACGGCAGCATCATGACCGTGCCCGATGTAGAGAAGCGCCTGAAGGCCTTGCGCGCGCGGGGAGGGCGTCTGGTAGTGGTGGACCCGCGGCGCAGCGAGACGGCGGCCATGGCCGATACCCATCTGTTCATTCGCCCGGGTGGCGATGCGGCCTTTTTGTGCGGCTTGCTCAACACCCTGTTCGAAGAGGGCCTGGCGCAGGGCTCGCACTTGCCGGTCAACGGCCTGCAACAAGTGCGCGAAGCACTCGCGCCGCTCAGTGCCGAGGCCATGAGCGTGCATTGTGGTATTGCCGCGTCGGATATCCGCCAGCTGGCACGGGATTTCGCCGCTGCAGGCAAGGCCGTGTGTTATGGGCGCATGGGTGTCTCTACCCAAGCCTTCGGTACACTCTGCCATTGGCTGGTGCAACTGATCAACCTGGTGACCGGCAACCTCGATCGTGAAGGCGGCGCGTTGTGTACGGAGCCTGCCGTCGATCTGGTGGCGACCACCTCGGGTGGCCATTTCAACGCCTGGCAAAGCCGGGTATCGGGCTTGCCCGAGTACGGTGGCGAGTTGCCCGTGGCGGCCCTGGCCGAAGAGATGTTGACACCAGGCGAAGGGCAGGTTCGCGCGCTGGTGACAGTGGCCGGCAACCCCGTGCTATCCACCCCTAACGGCCGCCAGCTGGATGCAGCGCTGGAGGGGCTTGAGTTCATGCTCAGCCTCGACCTCTACATCAACGAAACCACCCGGCATGCCGACCTGATCCTGCCTTCCACCAGCGCGCTGGAAAACGACCACTACGACAGCACCTTCAACCTGCTGGCCGTGCGCAACGTCACCCGCTTCAATCGGGCGATCCTGGCCAAGCCGGAAGGGGCGCTGCACGACTGGGAAATCTTCGTCGGCCTGGCGCGGGCATTCGCCAGGCGCGCCGAGCTTGAATTGAAACCAACCGTGGCGCCTGCGCAGATGATCGACCTGGCCTTGCGCAAAGGGCGCTATGGCGACGCAACACCGTGGCGGTTATCCCTGGCAACACTGGATGAGCACCCGCACGGCCTTGATCTAGGGCCTTTACGCAGGAACCTCGCGGCACGCCTGGCGACGGTCAGCAAGGCTGTTGAAGCTGCACCTCAGGTATTGCTGGACGACCTGAGTCGCCTCGTACAACTGGCGCCCCCTGTAGCGGGTGAACTGCTGCTGATCGGCCGCCGCCATGTGCGCAGCAACAATTCATGGATGCACAACTTCCATCGCCTGGTGAAAGGCAAGCCACGCCATCAGTTGTTGATGCACCCGCAAGACCTGCAAGCGCGGCACCTGCAGGACGGCCAGCGGGTGCGTATCCGTTCGCGTACGGGTGATCTGGAAATCGAGGTGCAGGCCTGCGAAGACATGATGCCGGGTGTGGTCAGCCTGCCCCATGGCTTCGGCCATGGCCGCCAGGGCGTACACATGCAGATCGCCCAGGCACAACCCGGCGTGAGTGCCAATGACCTTACCGACGAGCGCTTTCGGGACGCGGTTTCCGGCAACGCTGCACTCAATGGCGTGCCCGTGCAGGTAGAGGCCGCATGAGCAATGGTAAGGCCGAGCACGCCGCTCGGCTTTCCGTTACAATGCGTCACCGTGCCGACGACCGCGTCGGAAAGTTCAGCTGAGGTGCTAGATGGATATCATCGATACGATCAAAGAGCAGATTGCCAACAACACCATTCTGCTTTACATGAAAGGCTCGCCGAATGCCCCGCAGTGCGGGTTCTCGGCCAAGGCATCGCAGGCTGTGATGGGTTGTGGCGAGAAGTTCGCCTACGTCGACATCCTGCAGAACCCGGAAATCCGCGCCAACCTGCCAAAGTACGCCAACTGGCCGACCTTCCCACAGCTGTGGGTAGCCGGTGAGCTGGTTGGCGGCAGCGACATCATGCTGGAAATGTTCGAGAAGGGTGAGTTGCAGACCCTGATCAAGGAAGCGGCTGCCAAGGCCAAGGCGTCCGAAGCCTGATTTTCCGGCAAGCATAAAAAAACCCGCGGATCGCGGGTTTTTTTATGCGGTGAAGAATTACTCTTCGCCCATTTGCGACTGCAGGTAATTCTCGATAGTGATCTTGTCGATCAGACCCAATTGGGTTTCCAGCCAGTCGATGTGCTCTTCCTCGGACTCGAGAATATCTTCAAGCATGTCACGCGAGCCGAAGTCGCCAGCCGTTTCGCAATGCGCAATGGCCGCCTTCAGGTCTACCAAGGCTTTCTTCTCGAGCTTCAGATCACACTCGAGCATTTCCTTGGTGTGCTCGCCGATCATCAGCTTGCCCAGGTCCTGAACGTTCGGGATACCTTCGAGGAAGAGAATACGCTTGATCAGTTTGTCAGCGTCTTTCATCGCGTGGATGGATTCCTTGTACTCGAGCTTGCCGAGTTTGTTCAGGCCCCAATCTTCGTACATGCGTGCGTGCAGGAAGTACTGGTTGATCGCGACCAGCTCGTTTCCGAGGATCTTGTTGAGATGCTGGATGACGCTTACGTCGCCTTTCATTGCGGGTTCCTGCCCTGAAGAAGTGTGCCAATACAGTGAAGTTTGAGCCCGATACTTAGGAGTGTCAAACCTAAGTTATTGAATAATAAGTGAAAATTAATAGGAATAAGAATGTTTGTGAACCGCGTTGCGGCGCTAACTTATTGAATTGCAGGCATAAAAAAACCGGACACAGGGTCCGGTTCTTTGAATTCTGGGGTTTCAGGCTGCGGTAAATTCTACGGGGTAGGGCAGGGCTGCCTGGCTCACCTGAAGCTCTGCCAGGGTCTCACGGACCACCTGCTTGGCCAGGCAGGCGCATTTGCCACACTGGCTTGCGACATTGGTCGCGGCTCGCACTTCCTTGTAACTGCAGCATCCTTCATAGATCGCATCGCGGATCTGTCCGTCGGTAACGCCGACACAAAGACACACATACATAAGGGCTGACCATCGCGGGTTGAGTCGATGGGTTGGAGCTTAATGTTAATGAGAATGCTTGTCAAAGGACTTTCTGGAAGGGCCGTGCTTGAGCGACCGGCGGTTGGCTGCCTGATGGATTCGGCCTGTCATCAGAAGCCGTGTATGATGGTCGGCCTTTGTTGGATGTCGGGCAAGCCCGTCTGGCCCGGCAAACGGTTTTTCACCCTCATCAGGAGATTACAATGAGCGTACTCGTTGGTAAGAAAGCCCCCGATTTCACCGTTCCGGCCGTGCTGGGCAATGGCGAGATCGTCGACAGCTTCAACCTGGCTTCGGCCATCAAGGGCAAGTACGGCCTGGTGTTCTTCTACCCGCTGGACTTCACCTTTGTCTGCCCGTCCGAGCTGATCGCCCTGGACAACCGCATCCCGGACTTCCAGGCCCGTAACGTAGAAGTGATCGGCGTGTCGATCGACTCGCACTTCACCCACAACGCCTGGCGTAACACCCCGGTCAACAACGGCGGCATCGGCCAGGTGAAGTACACCCTGGCTGCCGACATGACTCACGAAATCTGCAAAGCCTACGACGTCGAGTCCGAAGGCGGCGTGGCTTTCCGTGGCGCCTTCCTGATCGACACCAACGGAGTTGTCCGTTCGCAGATCGTCAACGACCTGCCACTGGGCCGTAACATGGACGAGCTGCTGCGCCTGGTTGACGCCCTGCAGTTCCACGAGGAGCACGGCGAAGTCTGCCCTGCCAACTGGAAAAAAGGCGACAAAGGCATGAACGCTTCGCCAGAAGGCGTTGCTGCCTACCTGAGCGAGAACGCCGGCAAGCTGTAATTGCTGCGTGCATGAAAAAACCGGCCCTGGTGGCCGGTTTTTTTTGCTTCAAGTTTTAAGCTGCAAGCTTCAAGAAAAAACGAGCGCGTGCTGTCTGCCCTTTCTTGCTGCTTGAAGCTTGTGGCTTGCAGCTGCTTAGTCGTTGAAGTCGCGCCAGCCGCCCATTTCTTTCCAGCGGTTGACGATGCCGCAGAACAGCTCTGCCGTCTTCTCGGTGTCGTATCGCGCCGAGTGCGCTTCACGCCCGTCGAAGTCGATGTCCGCACTTTGGCAGGCGCGCGCCAGCACGGTCTGCCCATACGCCAGGCCCGCCAAGGTAGCGGTGTCAAAGCTGGAGAACGGGTGGAACGGGTTACGCTTCAGGTCGTTGCGCGCTACCGCTGCATTGAGGAAGCCCAGGTCGAAGCTGCTGTTATGGCCGACCAGGATCGCCCGCTTGCAGCCATTGGCCTTGAGCGCCTTGCGCACGCCACGGAAGATGTCGGTCAGCGCGCTTTCCTCGCTGACGGCCATGCGCAGCGGGTGGTCCAGCTTGATACCAGTGAACTCCAACGCCGCGGCTTCGATATTGGCACCCTCGAACGGCTCCACCCGGTGGAAGTAGGTGTGCTCGGGGAACAGGAAGCCTTTCTCGTCCATGCCGATGGTGACGGCGGCAATTTCCAGCAGGGCATCGGTGGCGCTGTTGAAACCACCGGTTTCCACATCCACCACGACCGGCAGGTAGCCACGGAAACGCTCGGCCATCGGGTGGCGCGAACCGCTGCTGCCCTGGGAGTCCAGGTCGTCTTCGTAGAGGTCTTCGCTCACGCGTTGTCCTCCAGCAGGCGCCAACGCAGTTTTTCACCCGCGCGCAGCGGGATTACCGTCTGCTCGCCAAACGGCAGGCTGTCCGGGGCGGTCCACTCTTCGCGGACCAGGGTAATGGTGTCTGTGTTTGCAGGCAGGCCATAGAAAGCCGGACCGTGCAGGCTGGCAAAGCCTTCCAGCTTGTCCAGTGCGTTCCGTTGTTCGAACGCTTCGGCGTACATTTCGATGGCCGCATAGGCGGTGTAGCAACCGGCGCAACCGCAGGCGGCTTCCTTGGCGTGGCGGGCGTGAGGTGCCGAATCTGTGCCGAGGAAGAACTTCGGGTTGCCGCTGGTGGCCGCATCCAGCAGCGCCACCTGGTGGGTGTTGCGCTTGAGGATCGGCAGACAGTAGAAGTGCGGGCGAATGCCGCCAACCAGCATGTGGTTGCGGTTGTACAGCAGGTGCTGGGCGGTGATGGTCGCGCCAACGTTGGCCGGGGCCTCGGTGACGAACTGCGCGGCATCGCCGGTGGTGATGTGTTCGAACACCACTTTCAACGTAGGGAAGCGCTCGACCAGACGGCGCATATGCTCGTCGATGAAGCGCTTCTCGCGGTCGAACACGTCAATTTCGCTACGGGTCACTTCGCCATGCACCAGCAGGGGCATGCCAACTTCCGCCAGTGCCTCGATGGCCGGAAAGATGTTGTCGATGCTGGTTACGCCCGAGTCGGAGTTGGTGGTGGCGCCGGCCGGGTACAGTTTGGCAGCGTACACGATGCCGCTGGCCTTGGCCGCGCGGACGTCCTCGGGGCTGGTACGGTCGGTGAGGTACAGCACCATCAGCGGCTCGAAGCGGCTACCGGCCGGGCGCGCGGCAAGGATGCGCTCACGGTAGGCGCCAGCCTCGGCGGCATTGCGCACCGGGGGAACCAGGTTTGGCATGATGATGGCACGGGCGAAGGTGCGCGCCACGTCGCCAACGGTGTGGGGCAGGACGGCACCATCGCGCAGATGGATGTGCCAGTCGTCGGGGCGCAGGAGGGTCAGGCGATCGGACATTGGGGATTCCAGGCGGGTCGAACTCAAGCCCCAATGCTACCGGAAAACCCTGGGTCGAGCACGGCTATCAAGTTTTCCGGCCAGCGTCCGATAGCTTGCAGGTAAGCCGTCAGAATTTGTGGAGCCGCCCGTGCGCCAGCGTTACCTAGCCCTGTTGACCCTGTTCGCCTGCCTGCCGGCCGGTGCACTGACTTTCCAGACGCGCATGGAGAACATCGCCTGGAAGGTCGAGGGTGACCAGTTCGAGTGCCGCCTGATCCAGCCGATCGAAGGTTTCGGCAGTGGTGAGTTCGTGCGCCGTGCAGGTGAGCAGCCGGTGTTCCAGTTGCGCTCGGACATCAACGTACTGGGTGCAGGCACCGCCAGCCTGCTGGCGGCCGCGGCCCCATGGCAACCCGGGCGTGGCGACATCAACCTGGGCAGTGTGCGCATGGCCCGTACCGGTGTGCTGTTCAGCTCCTCCCAAGGCCAGGCCAGCCGCCTGATCAATGGCCTGCTCGACGGGCGCAGCACGGTGGTGCGCAACTATGCCGGTGAGGCGGGCAGGCCGATGGAGGTGCGGGTGTTGCCGGTCAGCTTTGCCAAGGCTTACAGCGACTATCAGGCCTGCGCGGGCAAGCTGCTTGCGATGAACTACGACCAGGTGCGTCAGACTCAGGTGGGCTTCCCGGGGGGCGGCATTGAACTGGATGAAGCCGCCAAGGCGCGTCTGGACCTGATCCTTGACTACATGAAAGCCGACCCGACGGTTAACCACATCGAGCTCGACGGCCATTCGGACAATAGCGGCAACCGCCTGACCAACCGCGACCTGTCGCGCCGTCGGGCATTGTCGGTGGCTGATTACTTCAAGGCCCATGGCTTGAAGGAAGAGCAGATCATCGTGCGCTTCCATGGTGAGCAGTACCCGGTGGCGAAAAACAACAGCCCTGCCAACCGGGCGCGCAACCGGCGAGTGAATATCGAACTGGACCGGGTTGCGGTGGTTGAGAAGCCGGTGGAGAAACCCGCCGAAAAAGCCCCTGAGCCAACGGCTCCTGCCCCAGCGGCTAAGTAAACCGCATTCTTTTCTTACGGCCTCCTCAAACGTTGGGAGCCTGCGCAGTCCCTGTGGGAACGGGCAAGCCCGCGATGCAGTAGATGGCACCGGCTGCGCCGGTGTTCGCGGCGGTTCGGCGCCCCGACAAGCCCGCTCCCACAGGTTCGGCGTCATGCTCAGTGGCGCCGTCGCCCTTCCGACAGTTCCTGTCGCTTTGTCGTCAGAAGCTGTCGCCCCACTGTAATTTTATCTGCAAGGCCGTTAGAATCGATCCCTTTCCGTACAACCCCGTGGAGTGATGGCATGGCGGACGTAAAAAAGGTCGTACTGGCGTATTCCGGCGGCCTTGATACTTCGGTGATTCTCAAGTGGCTGCAGGATACCTACAACTGCGAAGTGGTGACCTTCACCGCTGACCTGGGTCAGGGCGAAGAGGTCGAGCCGGCCCGTGCCAAGGCTCAGGCAATGGGCGTTAAAGAGATCTACATCGACGACCTGCGCGAAGAGTTCGTGCGTGATTTCGTGTTCCCGATGTTCCGCGCCAACACCGTCTACGAAGGCGAGTACCTGCTGGGTACTTCCATCGCCCGTCCGCTGATCGCCAAGCGCCTGATCGAAATCGCCAACGAAACCGGTGCTGACGCCATTTCCCACGGCGCCACCGGCAAAGGTAACGATCAGGTTCGTTTCGAGCTGGGTGCCTATGCCCTCAAGCCTGGCGTCAAGGTCATCGCCCCGTGGCGTGAGTGGGACCTGCTGTCCCGCGAGAAGCTGATGGACTACGCCGAAAAGCACGGCATCCCGATCGAGCGCCACGGCAAGAAGAAGTCGCCGTACTCGATGGACGCCAACCTGCTGCACATCTCCTACGAAGGCGGTGTCCTGGAAGATACCTGGACCGAGCACGAAGAAGACATGTGGAAATGGAGCGTCTCGCCTGAGAGCGCCCCGGACCAGGCGACCTACATCGAGCTGACCTACCGCAACGGCGACATCGTTGCCATTGACGGCGTCGAGAAAACCCCGGCCACCGTCCTGGCCGACCTGAACCGTATCGGTGGTGCCAACGGCATCGGCCGCCTCGACATCGTGGAAAACCGTTACGTCGGCATGAAGTCGCGTGGCTGCTACGAGACCCCTGGCGGCACCATCATGCTCAAGGCGCACCGTGCCATCGAGTCGATCACCCTGGACCGCGAAGTCGCTCACCTGAAAGATGAGCTGATGCCGAAGTACGCCAGCCTGATCTACACCGGCTACTGGTGGAGCCCTGAGCGTCTGATGCTGCAGCAGATGATCGACGCTTCCCAGGTCAACGTGAACGGCGTCGTGCGCCTGAAGCTGTACAAGGGCAACGTTACCGTGGTTGGCCGCAAGTCGGACGATTCGCTGTTCGATGCCAACATCGCGACCTTCGAGGAAGATGGCGGCGCCTACAACCAGGCCGATGCCGCAGGCTTCATCAAGTTGAACGCACTGCGCATGCGCATTGCCGCCAACAAGGGCCGTTCGATGCTCTGATTGCGCGCTCGTGCAATGAAAACCCCGGCTTAAGCCGGGGTTTTTTTTGCGTGCAGAAAAGTCAGGGCATTGAACTGTGTTGGCTCACAACATCGCCCTCGAGCGCACTGATCGACAGCTGCGCACATTGACGTTTGTCCAGGTTGCAAAAGCGCCATATTCGGGGCGGCACGGGCGGTTGGGCAAGTGCATGCAGGAGTTGTTGTTCCATCATGCGATAGGCGTCGGGGCCGGAAAACATGAACGTGACAGGCCCGCCTTGCGCCGCCTCAGGGGCATCACTGATGACACTGCTCAGAGCTGGGGTTTTGTCGAGTGCCATCTTATTTGGTGGCGGGCTGTAGAACGACTTGTAATTGAAGTTGAGCGTGAGAAAAAACAGTGCCGTCAGAAAGAACGGAAAGCCTACCAGGAACCAGGTGTAAAGCTTTTGGCTGGACTCGCTTAGAAAAGGCAGTGTGGCAAGGGCGGAGGCTTCGATAATCCCCGCAAAGATGGCAATGATCGTCAGCGGGGCAACAGGTTGTGCTTGGGTCATGTGGGCCATCTCCAGCGGTTTTGCCCATCATTACCTTACTGCGATACTCAACTAAAGACTGGATTGTTTTCCCGGTGAGGAATAATCGACATAAAGCCACTCGGCTTTGTTTTTTCAGCGCGTTTGAGTTGGACGTTTCGCCAGCAGATGTTCAGTTTTCAACTGGTGCGTTTTTGCAGGCGGGTGATACCGTTGTTTTGGTACTAAGGAACGCGTTTGTTACAACCTTGGTCTTGAAGTGTAGGAAATTTCTGTAAGTGTTGTAAGTTTTGTCTGTCCATGAGTTTCGTCAGTAAATCGCCGCGCCAGCAAGCGTCCTGTCGGTTATCGTGGCGTGCCAAAGCAAAACAATGAATGAATGGATATCGCATGAATAAAGTGCTTATCGTGGATGATCATCCGGTCATACGCTTGGCCGTACGCATGCTGATGGAGCGGCATGGGTATGACGTCGTGGCGGAGACCGATAATGGGGTGGCTGCGCTGCAGCTTACTCGGCAACACCTGCCGGATATCGTGGTGCTGGATATCGGGATCCCGAAACTGGATGGCCTGGAGGTGATCGCCCGCATGACGACGTTCAGCCCGGCTAGCAAGGTCCTGGTGCTGACATCGCAGGCCCCGGGCAACTTCTCGATGCGTTGCATGCAGGCGGGCGCTGCGGGATACGTGTGCAAGCAGCAGGAACTTACCGAGTTGTTAAGCGCCATCAAGGCAGTGTTGTCGGGTTACAGCTACTTCCCCAACCAGGCCTTGCATGCGTCACGTGGCAGGGGGGCGGGAAGCGAGGTGGACATGGTCAATCGCCTCTCCGCGCGTGAAATGACGGTGCTGCAACAACTGGCGCGAGGGCGTTCGAACAAGGAGATTGCCGACAGCATGTACCTCAGCAACAAGACGGTCAGTACCTACAAGTCGCGGCTGCTGCTCAAGCTCAATGCACGGTCGCTGGTCGACCTGATCGAGTTGGCGCAGCGGCAAGGACTGAACTGACTGCCAAGCCTTGAAGCCTCCAGTCAGGAGGCTTTGCCAAGGCTACAGGTCTGGCTTTACAGGTCGTAGTCGAAATCGGCCAACTGCTTTTGCAGGCGCCGTTCTTCCAGCATGTTATCGATGGTGCGGCGTTTGCTCAGGTTGGTCTTTGCTGTTTCCACCTGAGGCTCCGCGTCGTCGTCTGCGGCAACAAAATCATCTTCGATCGACAGGTCGTCTTTATCGGTACTCATGAGTCGCTCCAAGCCAAGGGGCCATTGGCCGTCCTTATAACCAGAAAGCAGACGCCGGTAAAAAAGATTTTTTCAATCGTGGTGAGGGGTTTCCAGCTATCGCCTCAATCGTCGGAGGTTTTGTGCTTGTACTCGCACAAATCTTCGATCCTGCAACTGCCGCACCTTGGCTTGCGCGCCTGGCATACGTAGCGCCCGTGCAGGATCAGCCAGTGGTGGGCATCGAGCAGGTAATCTTTTGGCACGAACTTGACCAGTTTCTTTTCCACTTCCAGCACCGTTTTGCCAGGCGCAATACCCGTGCGGTTACTCACCCGGAAGATGTGGGTGTCCACCGCCATGGTCGGTTGGCGGAACGCTGTGTTGAGCACCACGTTGGCGGTCTTGCGGCCCACACCGGGCAACGCCTCCAAGGCTTCGCGGGTTTGTGGCACCTGGCTGCCGTGGCGTTCGATCAGCAGCCGGCAGGCCTCTATGACATTCTTGGCCTTGCTGTTGTATAGCCCGATGGTCTTGATGTACTCGCTAAGGCCTTCAACGCCCAAGGCATAGATGGCCTCGGGCGTATTGGCGACGGGGAACAGGCGGGCAGTGGCCTTGTTGACGCCGACGTCGGTGGATTGCGCGGACAGTGTCACGGCGACCAGCAGCTCGAACGGGGTGGTGTAGGCCAGTTCTGTCTTCGGGTCTGGGTTGTCTTCGTGCAGCCTGCGAAAAATCTCCAGGCGTTTGGCGGCATTCATGAAATCAGAGCTTTCCTTGACGACGTGGGTGGGCAGGGCCCGGACGCAAGCGATTGTACAAGGCCAGCAGCAGTCCGAGCAGTAGCAGGGCGCCCGGGGCCAGGTTGGCCACGTGCAGGTTGGCAACGTTGGCCAGCCATTGGCGGCTGGCGCCGAGCACCAGGCAGAGGGCAAATACCGCACAGAAATACCCGGCGAGCATGCGCCAGCGGCCTTGATCGGGCAGCAGATGATCGCAGGCCAGGCACTGCAGGCACAGCAGGGCAGGATAATGGCCCAGGGCAAGTGCCAAAGGCAGCGACCCTGCGCGCAAGGCCATTTGCAGGCAACTGGCCAAGGCTGCCAGCATCAGCAGGCTGGCTGGCACATAGGCCCAGCTGGCCAGGCGCTGGCGCAGCGGTGTCAGCAAAAGCTGATGCAGGCTGCCCATCACGACTGCGCACAGGCCAATGGCGATGCCCTCATGCAGCGTTCGGGTCGCACCCAGCAGGGGTGTCAGGCTTACGGCCAGCAGGCAAAACCTATTCATGTGCCGCACCCTCCAGCAGTGCGCTGCGCTGCTCATCGAAATAGCTCAGCGCCTCTTGCAGCGCGGTGATCACCGCCCGTGAAGTCACGGTCGCGCCGGCCAGTTGGTCAAAGTCACCCTGGTCCCGCTTCAGCGCCCAATGGTCGCCCTGATGGCGGTTGTCGAACTGCCCCAGCCAGTGCAACTGCGGGTCGCCCAGGCGTGCGCCCAGACCGGGGCTTTCCTGTTGCTCCATGACCTGGCTGCCGATCAGGCGGCCATCTGTGGCGATGGCCACGCTCAGTACGATGGGTCCGGCATAACCTTGGGTTTGAGTGACCAGGACGATCGCGCTTGGTTTGCCTGCCATCGTGGCACGGTAAGCCGCCAGGATGCGGCTGTTGGGCCGCTGCGCCTCGGGCTTCGCGAGCGGGCTGTCCAACGGTTGGTTGTCATAACTGCCCTCGGGCAGCACGGCCAGCCGTTGACGGCTTTGCAGTTGCTTCTCGGCACCGGTGATGGCTGGGCCGGTCAAGTGCCGCCATGCCAGCGTGGCGGACACTGCCAATACCCCAATCAGCACCAGCAGGCTCACATCATGCGTCAGGCGTTTCATCGGGCGGCCTGTTGGGGCTTTGCCGCAAGGCGTTCAAGCGTTGGTGCCATGAGGTTCATCAGCAGGACGGCGAACGCGGTGCCATCCGGGTAGCTGCCCCAGGTGCGAATCAGGTAGATGAGTAGCCCGGCACCCAGGCCGAAGTACAGCCTGGCCCGTTCGTTCTTGGGCCCCGACACCGGCTCGGTGGCAATGAAAAAGGCTGCCAGCATGGTCGAGCCGGAGAACAGGTGCAGCAAGGGTGAGCCGTTGGAGTCCGACCCAGAGCCGTTCCAGCCCAGCAGGCTGAACACGAACAGCCCTGTCAGCAGGCCCAGTGGTGCATGCCAGCTGATCACCTTGCGCTGCAACAGGAACAGGCCGCCGAGCAGGAATGCCAGGTTGACCCATTCGCTGCCGCGCCCGCCGATGTTGCCGAAGCCTGGATGGCTGGCGAACAGCTCCTCGATGGTCAGGCTGCGGTTGTGGCGCAGGCCGTCGAGCAACGTCGGCCGGGCCCAGGCGTCGATCTGTTCGCCTGCGGTGAATACCTGCTGCAAACTGTCGAACAGGCCTGGGGGTTGCCCCGGCCAATGGTTCATCTGCAACGGGAAGCTCAGCAGCACGAAGGCATAACCGACCATGGCCGGGTTGAACGGATTGCGTCCGACGCCGCCAAAGGCCTGTTTGCCGAAACCGATGGCAACGCTTGCCGCGACCACCGGCAACCACCACGGGGCCAGGGTGGGCAGGGCGGCCGCCAGCAGCACGGCGGTTACCAGTGCGCTGCCGTCGCCTAGCGCCGTGCTCAGCGGTTGGCCGCGCAACGCCAGCAGCACAGCTTCGCACAGCAATGCGGCGGTGGCACTTAGCAACAGGTTCAGCAGCATGCCCCAGCCATGCAACCACAACAACGCCAGCAGGCCAGGCAAACAGGCCAGCAGGACCAGGCCCATACTCGTGCGCAGTCGCGGATCGGGCTGGCTGATCATTGTCCGAACATACCGTTAAAGCCAGAAAATGCCATGGCCATCACCCCGGCGCCGATCAACTCGAGCGGCAGGCCGCGCAGTGCGCCGGGGATATCGGCATGGGCACTGCGCTGGCGCAAGTCGGCGAACAGCACCAGTGCCAGCCAGAAGCCGCCGCCCGCCAGTAAACCTTGCAGCAGCGTCGAGGGCCAGGCGCTGTCATCGCCTGCCTGCTGCAGGGCGAGCCCCAGCACTGCGGCATTGCTCGACAGCAGCGCTGGCAACCCGACTACGGGCCAGGCCGGGCGCCACTTGCCCAGCAGCCACGGCAAGCCCCAGGCGAGCAGTGCCAGCCAGGGCAATAACAGGAACAGGGCAAGGTCGGGGATGTGCAGTGGGGCAAGTACCCCCCGCATCAGCAAGTGTGCGCCGATCGTGCCCAAGGCAATGCAAAGAGCGCAGGCCAGGCCATGCACATGCAGGTTCAGCCGGGGGATTGGCTGCTGCAACAGGCACAGGTGATTGACCAGCGCGGCGCCGATCAGGACCAGAAGGTAATCGCTCATGAGATGACGATAGCCGGGAATGCAGGTGATTGTCCGGTAATCAAGGCGCAGAAGAAACTGCCCCGGCACGAGGGCCGGGGCAGGGGGTGTCACTTGATGCGCTGGCCTGGCTTGGCGCCGCTGTCCGGGCTCAGCAGGTAGATTTCTTCACCGCCAGGGCCGGCAGCCATGACCATGCCCTCGGATACGCCAAAACGCATTTTCCGGGGCTTGAGGTTGGCGACCATCATGGTCAGGCGGCCTTCCAGTTTGGACGGGTCGGGGTAGGCCGACTTGATGCCGGAGAACACGTTGCGGCGCTCGTCACCGATGTCCAGGGTGAGTTGCAGCAGTTTGTCGGCGCCCGGCACGGCTTCGGCTTTGACGATCAGCGCCACGCGCAGGTCGACGGCAGCGAAGGTGTCGAACTCGATTTCTGCCGACAGCGGGTCCTTGGTCAGCTCGCCGTTGCCGGCCGGGGCCTTGGCTTCGGCAGCCAGCAGGTCTTCCTTGCTGGCGGCGACCATGGCTTCGACCTTGGCCGGTTCGATGCGGCTCATCAAGGCCTTGAACGGGTTCAGTTTATGGTTTTCCAGGCGCGACAGGTGGTCGCTCCAGGCCAGCGGGGCAACGTTGAGGAACGCCTCGGCGTCTGCTGCCAGCACCGGCAGTACCGGCTTGAGGAAGATCACCAGCTGGCGGAACAGGTTGATGCCCTGGGCACAAATGGCCTGCACTTCATCCTGTTTGCCTTCCTGCTTGGCCAGCGACCACGGTGCCTTGTCGGCGATCCAGGCGTTGGCGCGGTCGGCCAGTGCCATGATTTCACGCATGGCGCGGCCAAAGTCACGGCCTTCATAGGCTTCGGCGATGGACGGAGCGGCAGCCAGGAAGGCTTCGGTCAGCTCAGGCGCGGCATCACCGCTTACCATCACGCCTTCGTTGCCTTTGTGGATGAAGCCGGCGCAGCGGCTGGCAATGTTCACGACCTTGCCCACCAGGTCGGAGTTGACCTTCTGCACGAAGTCTTCCAGGTTCAGGTCCAGATCGTCGACGCCACGCCCCAGCTTGGCTGCGTAGTAGTAACGCAGGTATTCCGGCTGCAGGTGATCGAGGTAGGTACGGGCCTTGATGAAGGTGCCGCGCGATTTCGACATCTTCGCGCCGTTGACGGTCAGGTAGCCATGCACGTTGACGGCAGTCGGCTTGCGGAAACCGGCACCTTCGAGCATGGCTGGCCAGAACAGGGCGTGGAAGTTGACGATGTCCTTGCCGATGAAGTGGTACAGCTCGGCCTTGGAGCCTTCGTTCCAGAACGCATCGAAGTCGAGTTCCGGGCGGCGTGCGCAAAGGTTCTTGAAGCTGGCCATGTAGCCGATTGGCGCGTCCAGCCACACGTAGAAGTATTTACCCGGTTCACCGGGGATTTCGAAGCCGAAGTACGGCGCATCGCGGGAGATGTCCCACTCTTGCAAGCCGGAGTCCAGCCATTCGGCCAGTTTGTTGGCTACCGCGTCCTGCAGGGTGCCGCTGCGGGTCCACTGCTGCAGCATGGCCTGGAAGTCTGGCAGCTTGAAGAAGAAGTGCTGGGAGTCACGGAGCACCGGGGTGGCCCCGGAGATCGCCGATTTGGGGTTCTTCAGCTCGGTAGGCGCGTAGGTGGCACCGCACTTTTCGCAGTTGTCGCCGTACTGGTCTTCCGCCGCGCACTTGGGGCAGGTGCCCTTGATGAAACGGTCGGCCAGGAACATGCCCTTTTCCGGGTCGAAGTACTGGGTTACCGAACGGGTGGCGATGTGCCCGGCTTCACGCAGGCGCGTGTAGATCAGGCCCGACAGCTCGCGGTTCTCTTCGCTGTGGGTAGAGTGGAAGTTGTCGAAATCCACCAGGAAATCGGCGAAGTCGCTACTGTGCTCGGCCTGGACGTTGGCGATCAGTTGCTCCGGGGTGATGCCTTCCTTCTCGGCGCGCAGCATGATGGCCGAGCCGTGGGCGTCGTCGGCGCAGACATAGATGCACTGGTTGCCACGCATTTTCTGGAAGCGGACCCACATGTCTGTCTGGATGTACTCGAGCATATGGCCTAGATGGATGGATCCATTGGCATAGGGCAGTGCGCTGGTGACGAGAATCTGACGTGGCTCGGACATGGTGGCTCGGCTACTTATCTGGCTACGGGGTAAAAATTAAGGGTGATCGGCCACTATAAAGGGCTGGCGAAGATATTTCACCCCGCATGCGCATCTACTGACGATTGACGGGTTAGGATAGGCGCCTGTTTCACATTCAGTTTGCCAATGGGAGTCTCCATGAGTGCCGTCACCCGTGCCGCCGTCGAAGGCGTGCTTCGCCAGTACACCGACCCCTACCTGAACCAGGATCCGGTCAGCGCCGGTTGCGTGCGCGCCATCGACATCCAGGGCGGGCAGGTCAGCGTGCAATTGCAGCTGGGCTATGCCGCCGCTTTGTTCAAGAATGGTTGGGCCCAGGTATTGCAGACGGCCATCGGCAACCTTGAGGGCGTCAGCAGCGCCCAGGTATCGATCGACTGCGTGGTCGCCGCTCACAAGGCCCAGGCCCAGGTGCCGGCCATGGCCAACGTCAAGAACATCATCGCCGTGGCCTCGGGCAAGGGCGGTGTGGGCAAGTCGACCACTGCGGCCAACCTGGCGCTGGCGCTGGCCCGCGAAGGCGCACGGGTGGGTATTCTCGATGCCGATATCTACGGCCCTAGCCAAGGGGTGATGTTCGGTATTGCCGAAGGCACCCGCCCGCAGATTCGCGAGCAGAAGTGGTTTGTGCCGATCAAGGCCCATGGCGTGGAGGTCATGTCCATGGCCTTCCTCACCGACGACAACACACCGATGGTCTGGCGCGGCCCGATGGTTTCCGGTGCGCTGCTGCAACTGGTCACCCAGACCGCCTGGAATGACCTGGATTACCTGGTCATCGACATGCCGCCGGGTACCGGCGACATTCAGCTGACCTTGGCGCAGAAAGTGCCGGTGGCGGGCTCGGTGATCGTCACCACGCCGCAGGACCTGGCGTTGCTGGATGCCAAGAAGGGTGTGGAGATGTTCCGCAAGGTCAACATCCCGGTGCTGGGCGTGGTCGAGAACATGGCCGTGCACATCTGTTCGAATTGCGGCCATGCCGAGCATCTGTTCGGCGAAGGCGGCGGTGAGAAACTGGCCAGCCAGTATGGCGTTGACCTGCTGGCGTCGTTGCCATTGTCGATGTTGATCCGCGAACAGGCCGACAGCGGCAAGCCGACGGCGATTGCCGAGCCGGAAAGTCAGATTGCCATGGTCTACCAGGAGCTGGCCCGCCAGGTGGGTGCGCGGATTGTGCTGCAAGAGGCGGCGGCGCCGGCGATGCCGAGCATTACCATCAGCGAAGACTGACCTGAAACCGAGTTGCCTGCTTCGCGGGTAACTCGGTTTTTCAGGCAGGCATAAAAAAACCCGCCAGAAGGCGGGTTTTTTTGAAAGCTAGAAGCTAGATCGACTTAGGCGATCTGAACTTCTTCAGCCTGCATGCCTTTCTGGCCGCGGGTAGCGACGAAAGTAACAGCCTGGCCTTCTTTCAGGGTTTTGAAGCCGTCAGCTTGGATGGCTTTGAAGTGCACGAACAGGTCGTCGCCCGACTGAGGGGTGATGAAGCCGTAGCCTTTCTCATCGTTGAACCACTTAACAACACCGGATTGACGGTTGGACATTTTTCTGTCTCCTTGGACAATTTGATAACGGTCAGGAAAAACCCTGCCCGGGACTGAGCGCAAAGAGAGCAGAAAATTCAGCGATGGGCCGATCAGGATCGTGCATCAAACTAGAGATTCTCGGTGTCACGTGCAGCACAGTGGCGCCACCTTACCCCACTTTCCGCAACCTGCCAATGGTCAGAAGGCGCTTTAAGCAAATTCGGATCGACGGCGGCTGCAGCCCCCGCCCGGCGCGGGATGAGGCATAGAACTTTAACCTGGGCGCCGGGACCGGTAAGATGCGCGTCACGATTTTCACCACGCAACTCTTCAGGACACCCCCGCCATGAGCATAAAATCGGACAAGTGGATTCGCCGCATGGCGCAGGAACACGGCATGATCGAACCGTTCGTCGAGCGCCAGGTGCGCGGCGAACAAGACAGCCGGGTGATCTCCTTTGGCGTCTCCAGCTATGGCTACGATGTCCGCTGCGCCGACGAATTCAAGGTGTTTACCAACATCAACTCGGCTACCGTCGACCCGAAAAACTTCGATGCCGGCAGCTTCGTCGACATCAAGAGCGACGTGTGCATCATCCCGCCAAACTCTTTTGCCTTGGCGCGCACCGTCGAATACTTCCGCATTCCGCGTGACGTGCTGACCATTTGCCTGGGCAAGAGCACCTACGCCCGTTGCGGCATCATCGTCAACGTCACCCCGCTCGAGCCCGAGTGGGAAGGCCACGTGACGCTGGAGTTCTCCAACACCACCACGCTGCCGGCGAAGATCTACGCCAACGAAGGCGTGGCACAGATGCTGTTCCTTCAGTCTGACGAAGAATGCGAAGTGTCCTACAAGGACCGTGGCGGCAAATACCAGGGCCAGCGCGGCGTCACCCTGCCGCGTACCTGAGCCGACAAGCGCGGGGAATTACCCGCGCCTTTGGCACTCCAACAAAGTAACGCCGGTGCGCATGATGTGCATCGGCTTTCGTCAGGAGCAGCCAATGAAACTCCATCCCGCAATCAGTGCCAAGCTGGCAGGCCTGCAGCCCAACCACGTGGGGTTGTTGCCCTGGTCATTGCTGGCGCACCCGCTGCCCATGCAGGCGGGGGGCGTGCCCCATCAGCCTGACCCCGATACCCCGCGGCCCCCAGAGCCTGGCGAGAGGCCACCCATGGAGCCGGGCGAGCCGACCTTGCCGGATGAGCCGCCGCCAGCACCTGTCGCCTGAGCGCCGTTACAGCGGCCAGACGCGCCCGGCGCCAGCCAGGTATACCCGGCTGGTGCCGGATGGCGCGATCTTCCAGCCGCCGGTGAACTCGCCGAATGCCGGCAGCAGGCTGACGTGAGCGTCGATCAGGAAGCACGGCAGTCGCAGGCGCTGGCGGGCCGTGCCGCGTAGCACAAAGACCGGGTGCACATGGCCGGCCAGCACTGGGTAAGCCGGGTGAGGTGCTGGTTCGTGTTGGAGCGCGAAAGGTTCCAGTATCCAGGGCTCGTCCTTGACCTCAATGCGAAGCGATGCAGGTGGATCGCCTGCGTTACGATCATGATTACCGCGTATCAGTACAATGTTCAGGTGCGCGTGGCGCTGCCGCCACGCATGCAGCCTGGCCAGCGTTGCTGGCGCCCGGGCAGTGCGTGCATGCAGGAAGTCCCCGAGGACGATCAGCTGGTCGCAGTCATGGGCTGCCAGCAAGGCATCCAGCCGGGTGAGCGTTGCGTCTGTGGTGCCTCGCGGCACAGGCTGGTGCAGGGCACGATAGCTGGCAGCCTTGCCGATGTGTACGTCGGCCACCAGCAATGCTCGGCGGCTGGGCCAATAGATGGCCTTGTCGGCAAGCAGCCAGAGCACCTGGCCTGCGTGTTCGATGGGCTGGTGACTCATGCCTTGCCTGCCGCTTGTTCCAGTTCTGCAACCATTCGCGCAATCCGGTCTGCCAGCTTCTCGGTGCTCAGCGTCTCGCGCATGCCCTCTACCAGTAAAGCGAAGGCCAGCGGCCCCGGTCGCTTCAATACCTGCAGGTCCAGCTTCAGGCTGGCCATTTTCAGCAATTGCCGACGCAGCCGCTCGATCTCCAGCTCCTCGCCCAGCACTTCGTCCCGTGCCTGGCCGAGTAGCAGGTTACCGGCGTCATGCTTGCGAAATACTTCATAGAACAACCCGCTGGATGCCTGGATCTGTCGAGTGCTCTTCTGTGCCGCTGGGTACCCGCCAAACACCAGCCCGGCAATCTGGGCAATTTCGCGAAAACGCCGCAGTGCCATTTCCCCTGCATTCAGGCTGGCCAGCACATCTTCCAGCAAGTGCTCGGTACCCAGCGCTTTTGGCAGGTGCGTTGTCCAGTCCACCGGTGCAGGGCTGAGCAGTTCGAACCCGTAGTCGTTGACGGCAATCGATACCGACAGCGGTTGTACGCGGCTGACCCGCCAGGCAATCAGGTTGGCCAGGCCCAGGTTGGCCAGGCGCCCGGCAAAGGGGTACAAGAACACGTGCCAGCCCTGGCGGGACTTGAAAGTCTCGGCCAGCAGCGTGCCGGTGGTTGGCAACGCCGACCACTGTGCCTGCAACGCCAGCAGCGGGCGCACGGTTCGCATCTCCGGGCCGTCAAAGCGGCCATGGGCCGCAGAATCGAGCTGCTCGACCAGGGCATCGGCCAGTTCGCTCGATAGTGGCATGCGCCCACCGTTCCAGCGTGCCACCGCAGCCTTGCGTGCGGTGCTGCGGCGCACATAGGCGGTCATGTTTTCCACGCGTACCAGTTCCAGCACCCGCCCGGCAAACACGAGCGTGTCGCCGGGACGCAGGCGGGCGATGAACGCTTCTTCGACACTGCCCAGCGTCTTGCCTCCGCCGCCCTTGCTCCAGTATTTCAGTTGCAGGTTGGCGTCGCTGACGATGGTGCCGATGCTCATGCGGTGGCGCCGTGCCAGGCGTTCGCTGGCAACCCGGTAAACGCCGTCGGGCTGGGGCTCGACGCGCTGGTAATCCGGGTAGGCGGAAAGTGAACTGCCACCGTGGCAGACGAAGTCCAGCGCCCACTGCCACTGGCTGTCGCGCAACGTGCGGAAGGCCCAGGTGCTGCGCACTTCGGCCAGTAGCTGCTTGGGTCGAAAGCCACTGCCCAAGGCCATGCTGACCAGGTGCTGCACCAGCACGTCCATGCACAGTTGCGGCGAGCAGCGGGCTTCGATGTGCCCGGCCATCAGTGCTTGTCGGGCTGCAGCTGCCTCCACCAGTTCCAGGCTGTGGGTAGGTACCAGGGTGATTCGCGAGCGCCGCCCCGGTGCGTGCCCGGAGCGCCCGGCCCGTTGCATCAGGCGGGCGATGCCTTTGGCCGAGCCGATTTGCAGCACCCGTTCCACGGGTAGAAAGTCCACGCCAAGGTCAAGGCTGGACGTGCAGATCACCGCTTTCAGGCTGCCCTGCTTGAGGCTACGTTCCACCCAGTCGCGGGTATCGCGGGCCAGCGAGGCATGGTGCAGGGCGATCAGCCCGGCCCAGTCAGGGCGGGCTTCAAGCAGGGCCTGGTACCAGAGCTCGGCCTGGGCGCGGGTGTTGGTGAACACCAGGCAACTGGCACTGGCCTCGATTTCCCGGCTGACCTGGTCGAGCATCTTCAGGCCCATGTGCCCGGCCCAGGGGAAGCGATCGATCGCTGTTGGCAGCAGGGTGTCGACTTGCAGCGCCTTGTCCTGTCGGCCCTGTACCAGCAGGCCGCCTTGCGGCAGCAGAACGTCCAGCGCATGTTGCAGGTTGCCCAGGGTGGCGGAGAGGCCCCAGGTCGGCAGGCCTGCATGCCAGTGGCGCAGGTGGGCCAGGGCCAGCTGCAGTTGTACCCCGCGCTTGTTACCCAGCAGTTCGTGCCATTCATCCACCACCACCAGCCGCAGGGTGGCGAAATCTTCGCGGGCCTGCGCGCGCGTCAGCAGCAGCGTCAGGCTCTCGGGTGTGGTGACCAGCACACTTGGCAGGCGCCGAGCCTGTCGGGCTCGTTCGGCGCTGCCTGTGTCACCGCTGCGTACCCCAACGCTCCACGGCAGCGCCAGTTCATCCACGGGCACCTGCAGGGCGCGTGCGGTGTCGGCAGCCAGGGCGCGCATGGGCGTCACCCACACCACCTGCAATGGCGCCGGTTGGCTGCCTTGGGGCTGGGGCTTGAACGCACGAAGCGCGGCGAGCCACACGGCGTAGGTTTTGCCGGCACCGGTACTGGCGTGCAGCAGGCCGGATTCGCCGCGTGCCACAGCAGCCCAAACGCGGCGCTGGAAAGCGAATGGCTTCCAGCCACGCCTGGCAAACCAGGCATTGGCAAGGTCGGTGGCAGCGGGCATGAGGCGAGTGGTCCTTCGAAGGCTGTGCTTCTACAGACCGCCCGCCAGGTGCAATGGTTTTACCGAATCAGTTGCCCAGCAGGTAGCCACTGCGACATACCTGCTCGCCAGCAACATGGGCGATGACCATACCAGAAGTGGCCATGCGCCTTACGCTGCGGGCATATAGCAGGCCCGGTTGGCTGTTGCGCACTGCCGTTACCCGATCACTGAGCGGGTCGATGACTTCGGCAATCAACTGCCCGGCTTCCAGGTACTGTCCGGGTTTGGCGTGATACACCAGCAACCCGCCCAGTGGCGTCACTACCGGTTCGACAGCAGCCAGCGGCGTGGCCGGGCTGGGCAAGGGTGGCAGGGCAGGGCTGGCGCCTTCGATAACGCCCGCGTGGGTAAGGAAGTCGAGTATCGCCTGGCAGTCTTTGCTGGCCAGGTCATGGCTGACATCGGCCTGGCCGCGCAGTTCTACAGTTACCGAGCAGCAGCCCAGCGGGATCGGGAAGCGCTTGCCGAAGCGTTGCTGCAACTGCCACCAGACCAGGCTGAAGCACTCATCGAACGACTGCCCGCCCGAGTCGGTGGCCAGCAGGCTGGCCTGGGCGCCCAGGTAGCGGGCCAGCGGCTCGATGTGTGGCCAGGCATCGGGTGTGGTGTACAGGTGTTCGACCGCCTCGAAGTCGCAGTGCAGGTCCAGCACCATGTCGGCATCGCAGGCCAGGCGCTGCAGGATCAGGCGCTGGGCTTGCAGCGGTGTGCGGGCCGGGTGCGCGTCCAGCCCACGACGCAGGTATTCGCGGATCAGCTCGACGTTGTGCGCCGGGTTCTGGGTAAGGTGTTCTTCTATCTGGTCGCCGATGCTGTCCGACAGGTCGACGAAGTTGCGGTTGAAGTTCTCGCCGCTTTGCAGCTCGAAGCGCCCCAGCGGTGCATCCAGCAGCACTTGCTCTAGGCCGACCGGGTTGGCCACCGGCACCAGGATGATCTCGCGCTGCAGGCGGCCTTGTTCTTCCAGTGCTGTCAGGCAGCGCTTGAGGTGCCATGCCACCAGCATGCCGGGCAGTTCGTCGGCATGCAGGGAGGCCTGGATATAGACTTTGCCGCCACTGCGAGGGCCGAAGTGGAAGCTGTGCAACTGGCGGGTGATGCCCGGAACGGGTGAGAGCAGGTCGTGGGTTGAATGGTGCATGGTGGTCCTGGATGCGTGGCGAATACGGTCTGCGACACAGGTCGGCACACTGATAGAAGCATAGTTTTCAGCGTTGCGCCTCAATGGAGTCGCCACCTTTTCAGGCCAGCAGTGCCTGCAAGGTGGCCAGGTCATCGGCCTCTTCCACCGGCTTGTCCAGCCGCCAGCGCAGCATGCGCGGAAAGCGCACGGCAATACCGCTCTTGTGGCGCCTGGACAAGGCAATGCCTTCGAAGCCCAGTTCGAACACCAGCGTAGGCGTTACGCTGCGTACCGGGCCGAAGGTTTCCACCGTGGTCTTGCGGATAATGGCATCGACCTTGCGCATTTCTTCGTCACTGAGCCCCGAATAGGCTTTGGCAAAGGGTACCAATGCTCGCCCCGGGGTGCCGGCCGGTGCGTCCCATACGGCGAAGGTGTAGTCGCTGTACAGGCTTGCACGCCGGCCGTGGCCGCGTTGGGCATAGATCAGCACGGCATCGACGCTGAACGGGTCGATCTTCCACTTCCACCAAGTACCCATATCCTTGGTACGCCCCACGCCGTAAAGGGCCTCGCGCTGCTTGAGCATCAGGCCCTCGACACCCAGGCTGCGCGACTGTTCGCGCTGGTGGGCAAGGTCGGCCCAGTCCGGGCCTGTCAGCAGCGGCGACAGCAGCACGGGGGCAAGCGGGTGCGCATCGACCAAGCGTTCCAGTTGGCTGCGGCGCTCGTGCTGCGGCCGGTTGCGCCAGTCTTCGCCTTGCCACTCCAGCAGGTCGTAGGCCTGCAACACCACCGGCGCGTCGGTCAGCAATTTCTTGCCCAGCGTTTTGCGCCCCAGGCGCTGCTGTAGCAGGGCAAAAGGCTGCACGGCCAGTTCAGCCCCCGTATCACCTGGTTTCCAGACCAGAATCTCGCCGTCGAGCACCACGCCATCGGGGAGCGTCTGCGCCAGGGTGTGCAGTTCGGGGAAGCGCTCGGTCACCAACTCTTCGCCGCGCGACCACACCCACAGCTGGCCCTCGCGCTTGACCACCTGGGCGCGAATGCCGTCCCACTTCCACTCGATTTGCCAGTTGCCTGGCGGCCCGAGCAGGGTATCGAACTGATCGGTAGAGGCTTGTAGCGGGTGGGCCAGGAAGAATGGGTAGGGCTGGCCGCCGCGCTGGCGATGCTCATCGGCGGACTCCGGGGCGATCAGCTTCTGGTAGCTGGCTGCGGTAGGGCGATGGCCAATGTCGGTGTAACCGACCAGGCGCTGGGCCACGCGCTTGGCGTCCAGCCCGGCCAGTTGCGCCAGGGCGCGGGTGACCAGCAACTTCGATACGCCCACGCGAAAACTGCCGGTGATCAGCTTCAGGCACAGCATCAGGCTGGGGCGATCCAGCTGCGCCCAGAGCGGCTGCAGGCGCTGCTGCACCTGCTCAGGCGGTAGCCCGCGCAGGGGCAGCAAATGCTGCTCCACCCAGGTGGCAAGGCCTTCATCGCTGCCATCGGCGTGTATGGGTAGCAACAGCGAAATGGTTTCGGCCAGGTCACCCACTGCCTGATAGCTTTCTTCGAAGAGCCAGTCCGGCAACCCGGCCTGAGCCGTTGCCTGTGCGCGCAACACGCGAGTGGGCACCAGCTGGCGCGGGCGCCCGCCGGCCAGAAAGTACACGGCCCAGGCGGCATCCTCGGCGGGGGCATTGGCGAAATAGTCGCGCAGGGCCTCAAGTTTGGCGTTGCTGGACGTGGTCGCATCCAGGCGCAGGTACAACGTGGCGAAGGCTTTCATGGTGTGGGTTCGGCCGTGACGACGTCGTCTTCGTCGCCGTATTCGGTGGCGAAGGCGCGGGCATCGAGGCCTTGTTCGTTGAGGTAGCGCACCAGCACGTTGACCGAGCCGTGGGTGACCATCACCCGTTCGGCGCCGGTCTGGCCGATTGCCCACAGCAGGCCGGGCCAGTCGGCATGGTCCGAGAGGACGAAGCCCCGGTCCACACCGCGCCGCCGGCGGGTGCCGCGCAGCAGCATCCAGCCACTGGCGAAGGCATCGCTGTACTCGCCGAAGCGGCGCATCCAGCTACTGCCGCTGGCCGACGGGGGGGCCAGGACCAGCGCTTGGCGCAGCAGTGGGTCGTTGCGCGGTATATCCCCGGCGTAGAGGGTTTTGGGCAGGTGGATACCGGCGTCCCGGTACACCCGGTTGAGCGGCTCGACGGCGCCATGTACAAGGATTGACCCGATGCTGGCGTCCAGCCCATGCAAAATCCGCTGGGCCTTGCCGAAGGCATAGCAGAACAGCACGCTGGCCTTGCCCTGGTTGCTGTTGGCCCGCCACCAGGCGTTTATGTCGGCAAAGACCTCAGCCTGGCTGGGCCAGCGATAAATGGGCAGGCCGAACGTCGACTCGGTGATGAAGGTGTGGCACGGCACGGGTTCGAAAGGCGTACAGGTGCCATCGGGCTCTACCTTGTAGTCACCGGACGCGACCCAGACTTCACCTTGGTACTCCAGGCGCACCTGTGCCGAACCCAGCACGTGCCCGGCCGGGTGCAGGCTCAGGGTCACCCCATGGTGAAGCAGGCGCTCACCGTAGGGCAGGGTCTGCAAATCGATGCCCTGGCCCAACCGACTACGCAGAATGCCTGCACCTGGGCTGGCGGTCAGATAATGGCCATTGCCGGTACGTGCATGGTCACCGTGGCCATGGGTGATCACGGCGCGGTCCACGGGCCGCCAAGGGTCGATGTAGAAATCACCGGGCGGGCAGTAGAGGCCTTCGGGGCGGGCGATGACAAGGTCCATGGCGCGGGCGCTGGTTTGGAGTTACCAGTTATGAGCCATGCAGGAGGAAGGAAGTTCGACCGGAAATGGCTGGGGCTGCAATGCAGCCCCAAAACAGGCGATGCCCGTTATTTGCCAGGTACCAGCGTGAGCCGCTGGCTGCCATACGCCCGCCCGAAGTTCTGCTGCTGCAGCGGCAGGCTCATGAACCGGCCTTTGAACCAGGCATCCAGCCCGTCGCTGTAGTGCGTGCTTGCCGGGTTACCGGACTGGCCGCTGCTGGTCAGCACCTGCAAGGGTTCGGCCTGGCCGAAGTCGACGATCATCCGCGCCGAGGCCGGCAGGCGGGTGTCGAAGTCGCTGCCCCAGGCGTATGGCGTCAGGGCCAGGGTGGTGAAGTCGCCACCTGCAGCCAGCGGTGAGCGGCTGATGGCTTCGCCCAGGCCATGGTAGGCCGGTGCTGGCCAGCGGTACTGGTGCAGCTTGCCCCATTGCCAGGCGCGGCGGTCGGCGCCCAGTTGCGCGATCCCGGCGTCCATTGCTCCCGCCAGGCTGCGGGCGAGAATGGCAGGCTTGTCTTCTTTTTGTGGGGTGTTGCGGTCATCCCAGAACGGGCTGTCGTCGCGGCCCAGCAGGTGATCGGCCTGGGCCGAGAACGACAAGCGGGCATTGCTCACGAACGCCTGCCAGGCCGGGCCGGATTCCGGACCCAGGTCGTCTAGGAAGGTTTGCCGCGTTACCTCCTGCAGAAACAGCTCGTACAGCGCTGCATCCGCCGACACCGGGCTCAGGCGGCCATCGAAGGCCTTGAGACGGGCCAGCGTGTCGCGGGCTTTGTCCCGTTGGGCGGCGGGCAGGGCATCAATCGCCTGCTTCAAGGGCTGGGCCATGCCGGGGGCGTCGAACATCTGCTTGAGCTTGTCGGCCAGCAGGGTTACCTGGTCGTTCTGCAGGGCCATCAGGCTGCGGCTGTCGTGACGGCCATTGCCGGCCAACTGGGCCAGGCGTTCGGCGCGTTCGGGGTAGTACCAGGTGCTGGACAGCTGCATGCCGTAGCCGCGCGGCAGGCTGCGCTGGTTGGCGTGGCCGATCCAGCCAGCGGTGGGGTCCTGGTCGTACGGGTGCAGCATCGGGTCGGCATAGCCGTCCCAGTCGTAGCGCCCGTCCCAGCCCGGCGAGGGCAGCAGGCCCTGGCCTTCGCGGCGGTTGGGGTAGCGGCCACTGACTTGCCAGCCGATGTGCTCCGGCTCGGCGAAGACAAAGTTGAGGGCCGCAGCGGTCACTTCGCGGGTGCTGTCGAAGGCGCGTTCCACATTCCTGGCCCGGGTCAGGTCGAACAGCGCATCCAGGCTGCGGTCGCCCTTGAACTGCGGCAGGTTCAGCGCCAGGCCCAGGCTGGCGTTGTCTGGCTGGGACAGCAGGGTGCCGTGGCGGGTGTCATACATCACCTCGCGCAGCGGGCGCTGGCCTCGGATGAAGAACGTTTCGCTACGGGCGCGGGCCGGCAGCCATTTGCCGTCGGCCAGGTAGCTCAGCTGGCTGCCTTGACGACGCAGTTGTTCCAGGAACAGGTCTTGGTTGTCGGCCATCACGGCGCTGCTGCTCCAGGCCAGTTTGCCGTTGTAACCGGCCAGCACGATCGGCAAACCCGGCAACGACAGGCCGGCAACCTGGTATTTGCTGGTGTGGATCTGTATCGGGCTCAGGGCCCAGGCAGCGCGGCTGTCGCTGGCCAGCAGGCTCTTGCCACTGCGGCTGCGCTGCGGGGCCAGGGCCAGGTTGGCCGAGCCCGGGCTGCCGAGCAGGTCGAGGTCGGCCAGTTTCTGGCTGGCGGCTGCCAGCGCTGGCAGGCCAGGCAGCTGACTGGCCAGGTTCAGGCCCTTGAGCTTGTCCACCTCGCCTTCGGCCAATGGCTCGTCCGGGGCGCCTGGCAGCAGCCAGGCCAGCTTGTCGCTGCCGGCTTTCTGCGCCAGGGTCAGGGCACTCAATTCTTCCTGCAGGTTCACTGATTGGCTGAACGCGTACAGGTTGAAGATCAGCGCCGAGTCTTCGGGCTTCCAGTATTCCGGGCGATAGCCACTGCTGGCCAGGCCGGCCGGCAGCTTGTCGCGATAGCGGAACAGGTAGGCGTTGACCCCGCGTGCGTACACTTCGAAAAAGCGCTTGAGCCGTGGCGAGGCGTCGGCGTACTGCTGGGCGGCGCTTTGCTTGAGGTTGGCCGCGCGCATCAGGCGGTCGATGTCCAGCGCTTCGCTGCCGGCCAGTTCGGCCAGGCGGCCTTGGGCCAGCAGGCGCATGGCGACCATCTGCTCGATGCGGTCTCCGGCATGCACATAGCCCAGGCTGAAGAGCGCATCATGGAAGCTGCTGCTTTCGATCAGTGGCGCACCCATGGCATTGCGGCGTACTGAAACATTCTGCGCCAGGCCCTTGAGCGGTTGCACGCCACGGGTCGGTGGCACGCTGTCCTGGTAGCCGCCCGTCTGGCAGCCGGCCAGCCCGAGCATGCCGAGCAGCGTGGCAGCGGTTGCGAACCGCGGGCGGAAGGGAGGAAAGGCGGGGGCGGCCATGACAAGGGCTCCTGCAAGGCGTGGCGGGTTTCGAAAGGCGCTAAGGTAGTAAGCGCGCAGGCGCCATGCAAGGTCCCAGGTCGGTTTATTTGCCAGCGCTGCCTCAAACGTTGAAGTGGTCTGCCAACGTCTCGGAAAAGTGCGTGCAATTGATGCGGGCATAGCGCCGGTAGTCACGGGTAACGGCGAACGCCGAGCCGGGCATCAGCAGGATCTTGTTTTGTTCCAGTTTGCGCACCAGCGGTTGCAGGTCTGGCAGGTCCGGGTGGTAGACCCAGAGGAACATCCCCCCTTGCGGTGCGATTTCAAACTGCCAGCCTCGCTCGATCAGAAGCCGCTGGGTCTGGACCTGCTGCCTGATCAGGCGCTGCTGCACATCATTCATGTGCCGGGCATAGGTGCCATCCGACAATATGGTGTTGACGAAGCGTTCGCAAAACGCCGGTACGGCAACACAGGTCAGCAGTTTCAGGCGTGTCAGCGGTTCGATCAGGTCTTGGGAGCAGGCGATGAAACCCACGCGCAGCGATGCTGACAGGCATTTGGAGAAACTGCCGATGTAGATAACCCGGTCAAGGTTGTCCAGTTCGGCAAAGGTCTGGCGTACGGCCGGGCTGAAGTCGCCATACACATCGTCCTCGACCACGAAGAACTCGTGCTCTACCGCCAGGCGCAGGACGCTGAAGGCGTTGTGCGGGCTGATGTTGCTGCCGGTCGGGTTGTGGAAGGTGCTGTTGCAGAAAAATGCCTTGACCTTGTGCCTGGCCAAGTAGGTTTTCATCTCTTCCACGTCCGGCCCGTCCTGGGTTCGCCGTATGCCGACAACGTGCCCGCCCGCCAGCTGGATCAGCTTGATCAGGTTGCCGTTACCCGGCTCGTCGACGAAAACGTGGTCGCCTGGCTTGATCAGCAGCCGCGCAACCAGGTCCAGGCCTTGTGTAGCGCCCAGTGTGGTCAGCAACTGGTTGGGGCGAACATCGACACGGGTCAGCCGTTTCATGTGTACGCACAGCTGTTTGCGCATGGGCAAGTAGCCCTGGATGTCGCCGTATTCGGCCAGCGAACTTTGCTCCAGCCGCGCCGTGCGGCGAATGGCCTTGGCCAGCAGCTCGGTGTCACGCCAGGCGGGGGGGAGCCAGCCGCTGCCCAGCTTGGTGTAGTGCTGGCCACCTTGCAGCAGCTTGAAGAGCGGGTCGCCCGCCATGCAGTCGGGCTCGTGGATCACACTGGTTTGCCGTGACCGGGTCGCGACGAAGTAGCCCCTGCCCGGTGAAGCCGTCAACACACCTTCGCTGACCAGCTGGGCGTAGGCCGAAACAACGTCGTGGTAACTGAAGTCGACCGCAGCCGTCAGTTTCCGGATGGAGGGCATGCGCTGCCCGGGCAGCCACTCCCCTGCATCCAGGCGTTGTCTTAACTGGTGATGAAGGCTGCTGGCGTTCATGGCAGGTCTCAAACCGTTAGAAAAAAAAGCCTAACAGTTAACGGAAATGCTTGTCGACTGTTCGTTTTCAAATGGCCAGTACATGCCACTATTCCCTTGTCGGAAGTGTTGGTTGCCCGCAAAGGCAACACCTTAAGCGTCTGTTCAACCAGACAACTGGATATCGAGCCCATGCACTCTATGGATATGCAATCAGCCGTCATTGCCAGGCTACCTGTGCCTGATGAACCGGAAACATTCAAGGTTGTAAGGAACCTTGTTACATCGGCGCTGTTGGAGTGTTGTTCAGTTGAAGAATTCGAAGCGTTAAAAGAAACTTCGGTTATTCAGTGTGTCACCGAACAAGCCCATGCCGATTTGCAGGCCTTTGCCCTGAAAGATCCGGCAGCTGGCCGCGACCTGGTATTCATTGCAAGAACGTACACCTCTTATTCTGCCGTTCTGCATTATCGGCTCGCCCATTGGATCTACACCAATACCGCTGCTGCCTATGGTGCCGGCGGTCAATGCCTGGCGGCCATGATCTCCAGGCGCGGCAAAATGCTCTCCGGGGCGGAGATCCACTTCCGCAGCCGTATTGGCGCGCGCTTCATCATCGATCACGGCATGGGCACCGTCATAGGCGAGACCTCGACCATTGGTGACGATTGCTACGTGCTGGGCGGCGTCACCCTGGGCGCCCGTGGTATCAGCGGCAACCCTTCAAGCCCCAGGCACCCGACCTTGGGCAACCGGGTACAAATCGGCGCGTTCGCCAGTGTGCTGGGCGCTATCCATGTGGGTGACGGCGCATTTATCGGGCCGGGCTGCATTATTACCAAAGATGTTCCCGCTGCTGCCCGGGTACAGGTTAAAACATCATTGCAGGTGGTACTGGAATCATGAGCGCTCTGAACTATGAAGTGTTACGCAATACCGAAAAGCTGTATTACAAAGACCAGTACCTGGCCGGCGTTGATACGCAAGTAGCACGCGTGCACAGTGATGGCATTGAATTGCAGAGTACCGTGGCTTACCCGGAAGGTGGCGGCCAGGAAGCGGACTTCGGCACCATTGAATTACCGGTGGGAACTGTGCGGTTTGTCTGGGTGAAAAAACTGTATGGCAGCCCGATTCGCCTCGAAGGTTTCAAGGGCGGGAAACTGGGCGGCATCATTATTCACAGCCTGCACCCTGATGACCTGCACTTGCTGGATGACGTCACGCCAGGCATGCCGGCCCGCATCACCATCGATATCGAACGGCGCGAACGGCTGACGCTGTCTCACAGTGCCAGTCACTTTCTGTATGCCGCTGCTATCGGGCTGCGTGAAGAGCTGCAGCAATGGACCATCGGCTGCCACATCAAAGAGGATTCGGCACGTTTCGACTTCCTGGTCGAGGACGCTTTCACGGCCGAAGAGGTGGATGAAATAGAGCGGCGGGCCAACGAACTGATCGGCTGCGATGCACCCATCGAGCACTACGCGGTCGAGGGCCTGGAAGACGCACGTTTGTGGACCTACAACGGCATCGAAATTCCGTGCGGTGGCACACACCTCGATTCACCAGGGCGTATCGGGCGCCTGAGCGTCAGGCGCAAACGCCTGGGCAAAGGTAAGGAACGACTGATCTGCGCGTTCCCCGATGCCGAAATCGACCTGTCCACCTACCACGGGCACGCACTATGAACAGCACGTTACCGCGGCGCACGTACCTCTATTTCACCGCACAGTCGATCAACCTGACCACCGCGGTCATGTCCGTGACCATGGCCGCCATTGTCGGCGCGGCGCTGGCGCCTGATGTCGCGTGGTCCACGGTGCCGTACGGGTTTCAGTTTCTGAGCCTGATGCTGGCAACCTACCCGGTCTCCAGGCTGATGAGCCGCATCGGCCGCAAGAAGGCTTTCATGCTGGGCGCGATTCCTTTGGCATTGTCGGGCGTCAGCGGCTTTCTGGCTGTGGAGCACCAGCATTTTGCAACCCTGGTCCTTAGCCATTCTGCGTTGGGTGTGTATATCGCCTTCGCCAACTTCAACCGCTTCGCGGCCACCGACAATCTGTCTCAGGCCCTGAAACCCAAAGCCCTTTCCCTGGTTGTGGCGGGGGGCGTCATCGCCGCGGTGGTCGGGCCGACGCTTACCGAGTGGCTGCGAGATGTGGGCGGCTATCCACTGTTTTCGCTCTGTTATGCCGCGTTTGTCGGCCTGGCGCTGCTGTCACTGCTGATTGCCCTTTGCCTGCCAGACGATGGCGGTGTGACCACCACGGTCAACGGCGCCGCCCAGTCGGCCCGCCCACGCACCGAGCCGTTAAGCCCGAGTGTGGTGGTAGCAATGGGCGTTGCTGCACTGAGCTACGGGATCATGAACCTGCTGATGATCCAGGCCTCGATGCACATGAAGCACATGCACGAGGACTTCTCGGACGTACGCCTGGCGATCCAGTGGCATGTGATTGCCATGTTTGCTCCGTCGTTCTTCACCGGTGCGATCATCCAGCGGTTGGGTATCAGGACCACCATTTGCGCGGGCCTGGCCCTGCTGATCGGCTGCTCGGCCCTGAATATCTGGTCGCACAGCTACGCCATGATGACCCTGGCACTGATTGCCCTCGGGCTGGGTTGGAACCTGACGTATGTAGGCGGCGGCGCCTTGCTGGCCCAGTCGCTGCAGAACAGCCCGGCAGCGATGCAGATGCAGGGCAAGAACGACCTGGCCATTGCCATCTTCGCCACCCTCGGCGCGTTCAGCCCTTCGCTGTTGCTGAGCACGGTCGGCTGGGATGGCACCAACGCCATCTGCATGGCCCTGTGCATCGGGCTGCTGGTTGCCACTGCCGGCCTGCTGCAGAACAAGGCCTGCCTGCATACTTCAATGGAAGGTAGCCGCAAATGAGCGAGCTCATCAGTGTCAGCGATCGCATCTACACCAAGCTGGAAATGAACAACCCGGGGGGAAGCCACAAATACCGGGCGGCCCGGCGCATTGTCGAGCATGCCGTAAGCAACGGCGACATCATTCCCGGTGTGACAACCGTCATCGAGAAAACCGGTGGCAGTTTCGGCTTCGGCTTGCTGGCGGCCTGTCACAAGTACCAGGTCGCGGTGGAGCTGGCGGTCGGGCTGAGCTTCAGCCAGACCAAGCGGGATCTGCTCGAGTGTTTCGGTGCCCGGCTGATCGGCAAGGAAATGCTGATGGCCGGTGCCACCCCCAAGGATGTGGTCATGCACCACCTGGATAACCAGGTCGCGTTGGGCAAGTCATACTTCTACACCGACCAGTTCAACAACCCGGTGGGTATCGAGGCCCACCGTTACCAGACGGCCAGCGAGCTGGCCGTGCAACTGACCAACGCTGGGGCAGGGCGGGAAGTCCTGTTTGTTGGCTGTGCGGGTACGGGTGCAAGCTTCACGGGCATTACGCTGGGGCTGAAAGATCACGGTTTCGAGGTGTCGACGGTGTTGGTCGACCCCTGTGGGTGTGACTCAAGGACAGGTGTGTTTGCCGACCATCGCTTCGAAGGCATGGCGGTGGGGGTTTGCCCGCCCTTCATGGACTGGTCGCTGGTGGACGAGCGGGCCCAGGTACAACACGCAGAGATGCTGGCTGCGCAGCGCTGGTTCTACATGCAAAGTGGCATTTTCGTGGGCAATACCGCTGCCGCCTGCCTGGCTGTTGCTCAGCGCATGGCCCAGCATCCGCGGTATGCCGGGACCACTGTGGTGACCATCGCCTATGACGCCGGCCTGTGGTACCAGGACCTGCTGGGGGCGACCCGGCGCAAGGCCGCATAGGCCAAGGCCCTCAGCAGGGGGCAACGTCAGATCAGGCGCCGTGGCACTTCTTGAACTTCTTCTCGCTACCGCATGGGCACGGGTCGTTACGGCCAACGTCCTTCAGGGCGTTACGTACCGGCTCCTGGTGGCCGTGGTTGCAGTGCGGGCCGTGAACATGGCCATGGTCATGGTGGTGATCATGGTCGTGGTTGCAGTCAGGGCCATGAACGTGGGGTTGCTGGGACATTGCAGGGTTACTCCGGGATGTTATCGCCGGGGATTATCTCACCACTGCGCGATAAGTGCAGGTCCCGCTGGATAAGCAGCCCGGTCGCTAGTTCGCCCTGCAGGGTGTAGTGCAGCGGTTGCTTGCTTCTGAGCAGCTTGGCCAGCGGCTTGAGGTGCTGCCATAGGTTGGTACGCGCGGTGATCTTGAAGGTACGCTGGGCATGCCCGCCCACGCTGCGCCATACGCTGGTTTCATCCTGCACCAGCAGCAAGTCGTTCAGGCGCACGGCATACGACAGGTTGCGGATGAACAGACGGCTGTCATTGGGGTTGTCGACTTGCAGGTGCAGCACGAACTCCTGTTCCAGCAACCTGGCCTTGACCGTTTCGACTTCGACCAGGCGCACCTCGGGTTCGCGCCAGTCTTCACCGCCCCAACTGCTGCAGCCCGCCAGCCATGCCATCAGTGTACCGAGCAGCAGCAGACGGGCGCGGGCGTTCATGTTCAGCTCCCGACGTAACTGGCGCAGCATTTCTTGAACTTCTGCCCGCTGGCGCAGGGGCAGGGGTCGTTGCGCCCGGCCTTCAACCCGACCGTAGGGTCGATGAAGTACCAGCGCCCGGCATGCTGGACGAACGCCGAGCGTTCACGCTGCTGGTGGTCGCCCTCCTGGTCGTGCCAGCGTGCGGTGAAGGTGACAAAGCCGTGTTCCGGTTGGCCGCCGAGTACTTCAGCGCTTTCTACCTCCAGGCCCAGCCAGGTGCTCTGGGCGCTCCAGGCGGCCATGGCGGCACGGTCCAGGTCGGCTTGTTGCGCGGGCAAAGTGGTGGCCACCAGGTAGTCGACCAGGCCCAGCACGTAGGCACTGTAGCGTGAGCGCATCAGCGCCTGGGCATCGGGTGCCGGGGTGCCGGCATGGTAATGCCCACAGCAGGCATCAAGCAGGTTGCCACTGCCACAAGGGCAGACCGAGACACTCATCATCACCACCAGTACTTGCCGAAGTTTTCAGGGTTGGCCCAGAACTGAGTGGGGTATGGCGGCAGGCCAAGCGTAGCGGGCTTCATAGAGGACCTCAAGGAGTTTGGTGACAAAGCTGGTGACAGTGTTGGTGACAGACAGCAAGACCGCAAGGGTGAATTAACCGGGGTCCTTAACGCGCCCACCGGCACCCATGCGAGGGCCTACGGGGGAGCCAGCGCGGGAAGTCTTGTAATGGTGACCTTTCAGATTTTTCTGTCAGATTCTCAAAGGGCCTTAGGGTGGTCTATGCGACCACAACCAGAACCCCAGTTGCACGGCCAGACAGACCCAGTAGAGGGCCTGTAGGTGGTCCATGGGGTTCTCCTTGAGGGATTAGAGTGACTTGTGAAAGCGAACGTCTGTGAGTTCGTGTTGCAGGGCTACCTCAAGGAGGCGCTCATATGAATGCGGCCAGCTCCCTTGGGATTGGTCGTCAGAGGCGCCTGATTGAAGCAAGGCATAGCATAGCGCCGCATGTGGTGTCAGAGACTCGACAGGCACCTTAGTGACTACCCGTTTGCCCTTGTAGGTGTAGCACAGTGTGACACTCATCGCGGGACCTTTTTGTGGGCAACTTAGCTATTGAGCATAGCCCGTCACGCTTCGTTTGAGGAAGTATCAATCAACGGCCTCAGCGGGCCTTGAGACGCCTTGCAGCGGTCCTGATGTCCCTCATTGCGATTCGATAGTTGTCCTTCTCACGCTCGATCAGGTGGACCACAGCGGCCTGTACCGACACACGTTCAAAGCCTGAGCCTTCCAGTTCAAGCCAGCGCTTGACGATCATATTGGACAGCTTGAAGGAATACCGGGAGAGCAGCGTAAAGGTCAGCTCCTTGTCGAGGATGGTCAGCGGCTGGAAACGACCATAGCCATCTGGTGCCTTGGTCTCGACATACTGACATTGGTCCAAATCTGGGCCGATCTCGTTGAGCATCTTTCGGATGTCCCGAAGGACGTGCTTGTGGTTCTTCCCGGTGATCTCCGCGATCTCCAAGGACGACATACCGGGTAAGCCGTTGAGGGTCGTTGGGGAGACCGCTCCAGTCTTGGAGATTTTCTCGAAGATGGTTGCGGTGCTGTTGATCATGTTCATAGTGTCGATTTCCTTTTGGTAGTGCCCTTCAGGTCGCACCCACAGCCGAGCATCCAGACCCCGACAAAGGGACCCGGCGTGGCATGAAAGGCACTATCAGAAAGACTGGATTGGGTGATGCCCAGCGACGGGCGAATAGGTCTCCCCAGATTTGGGGCGTCCTCTTTAAGGAGAAGCTTCACGAAATTTCGGGAAGGTGGAGCGATATGCAAATCTGCACATCGTCTGATAGTGCCCCTGCCGGTCCCTCTTGGATCGGCCTTACGGGGCTCACAGAGGTGCCCTCAGATCTGAGGAGTCCTCCTTAGGTCAGCTTGATGTTGGTGATCATCGGGAACGCCACCATCTCGGTCTGGAGACCATCGGCGGTCAGCTTCACCTTGACCTTGCCGTTAGCCACGATGTCCACCACGGTCATGATCTCAAGGTCCCATGCCTGACGGCCAGCGTTACGGGTCGCTTCGATCTTCCACACGTTGCCATCACGGCCTTCGCGGTAGCTCAGCGAGGTGAAGTGTTTGGGCAGCAGGAAGATACCGTAGTCAGTCCCGCTGTAAGGCTGCACAGAGGTCCCAATGAGGTCCTCAATGTCACCCACGCCAGCCCGTTGAGCAGCACGGTTGAGCACTCCCACGAGGCTCACAGGCAGCAGGACCACGAAGTCGGAAAGCTCGTGACCTACGGTCTGGTTAATGTGAGCCGTCAAGATGTCGATAAGATCCTCAGCGATCTCCATGGGCTTGCCAGTTGGCTTGGCCTCAGAGACCGGCTCAGTGCTCGGAGCAGTCGAGAGGATTCCGGCGATCTTACCCGCAGCGCTCAATTGGATGTCCTCAAGCATCTTGTCAGCGGTCTGAGCCAAAGATCCTACTGTCCAGCCTGCTTGAATGTTGTGATCAAGGATGGTGGCACGGTGGCTAATGACCAGAGCGGTATCGGTCGCCTCAGTGAAGATCACAGACCCGGCCAGGACTTCGCCTTTGCTGATCTTCTGGTTGTCCCAGTTCTTGCGAGGGTCGAACTTAACGGTACGGTCTGCCATGGTGATGATCTGTTGACCAGTGGCCTCAGAGCCAGCCGGGCGGAACTCACAAGGGGTTGCCTCCATGGCAGCCTCTCGCCACTCATCGCCGTTCAAATAGTCCTCAGCGGCCTCCACGAGGGCAGCCACGTAGACAGACGGATCGGTGGCCGCTTCGGTCTCACTGCGAATATCGCCAGTGTTGAAGCGGATGGACCCAGCCTCGTGGCCCGGAGTAGTGTTGAAGATGGATGTGGTGTAGTCGGTAGGCTTAGTGTACTGATTCGGTTTCATGGGTAATGGTCTCCTGAATTGGATTGAATGAAGTAGGGATTGACGGTGCGTGATTACCAGCCAGAATTGCCACGAGAGGCAGCGCGTACTCGCATACCGTGCTCCTTAATGGCAGCCGCTCGGGCTTCCTTGTCGGCTTTCGCTTGGGCAAGTTCACGAGGGGTAGGCTCACGGAAGCGCTCGGCGCGCTCATTGGCCTCACGTTGCTCACGGGCCTTACGCTCGACCTCTTGGCGCTTGGTCTCGAAGTAGGTCAGAGCGTCCTCTTGGATGGCCTTGAGGGACAGACCGGCTTCGTCGAAAGCCTTGACCACTCCGAACTTAGCGCCGTTGTTCCGGCCACATTGGGCCATCAGCAAGGGCAGCATTACGTTCTCGACGTACTCACGGCTGAGGGTCTGGCCCGACACAGTTACTTCGTTCTTCAGGACTTTGGTGATGGTGATGTTCATGGGTTTGGATCTCCTATAGGCGACCCTTTGATTCGACCTTGGCGCCATAGACGCGCACGACCAGACGGCCAAGGAGGGAGCCTCATGGGCATCTTCCAAGGTCGATCAAAAGGTTCTGGGGTTTGGGTATTGGTGATGCTGGATCACAGGACATGGCAAGCCTGAGAGGGCATCTTTAAGGACAACCGTGGCGACGGTCGTTTGTAGCTGGGAGGGAATCTTTTGCAGGTGATTCGGTGTGGTCCCAATAGTGAGGGGTTTTAACGTCACCTTGACGATGGAGCTAAAGCCTGATCGAAATTGGTTCTTTTCCGGCCATTGGGATGCTCAAAGGCGTCTTGGCGAGAGCTTGAAGGCTGACCCCAAGCGAGACCAGTTCGGAGACCCTTGAGGCCGTCCTTGGGGAGCCTCGAAAGGACACCTCTTTGATCAAAGCGTCAACGTCAAAGCAGACCATTCCATTCTCATAGGTTCTGTAGGTGGCGTGTCGATCATTGAGCAGGTTCTTAACGATGACCAACTGGGGACGTGAAGGCGTGGGGAAGACACGAGACAGGGCAATCAGGTCGTCTTCAGTGAGCGTATCGGTGGCTTGATAGCAGGTCATGTAGGTTCTCCTTAATGATGTCTATGAGATGGATGAAAGGGAGGGGTGATTATTATCACTACCCCTCTCACTCTGAGGCTGGTCGATCAGGTGTCGATAAGCTGAAAGGGTCGTTAAGATTTATCTTTATATTATCCGGCGTTAAGTCGAAGAAGCCCGGAATAGGGCCTCCAAGCCAATCTCAGCACCAATCTCTGCCTTGATCCCAGGATGTCTATCCACATACAAAGCGATCCCATGGGCAGCATGTCGGGCAGCCTTGGCAATGCGCTGGGCGGTCCTCAAGCTGATCTCACTGGTCTTACAGGCTTCCGCTGTGATCTCCGAAAGGAACAGCGCACCGATGACCGCTCGGGCCTTGACGTTTATCTTCCCGTTGGTGACTCCGGCACTGGTGATGATCGACCCAGTAACGATGTCGTCTATCCATGGCAGAGGATCGGGAATCGCAAGGAGGTGCATGTAGGCAGCGACCGGATTCACATAGCTGGTCTTGGGACGCCCACGGCCTCGCTTGGGGGCTTCGATAGGGGGATCGCTGGGCTTGGCTCGGGCTGCCTTTTCGGCTGCCGTTTGGTGGTCCTTAGAGAGGGACTCATCGGCTCGGCGTTCGGCTGCCCATGCTTGATACTGCGCTTCAGGATTTTTGAGTCGGACCATCTCTTTGCGAGTAACGGCCTCGCCAGTGATTGGGTCGATATGAAGGATGTGGCCCGTCTCGTGATCGACGTGGCGGTGCAGCGGTCCCGGTTGGGTAAGTAGGGTCATTGGATCGGTCCTCATGTTGTTGGTCGCAACAGTGAGGGGTTTTAACGACACCGATCCAATGACCAGCAAACACAGCGCTTTATAGCAGCCTTCAGGTTGCCTCAATAGGCTCGCCAGACCTTCGCCACAACATAAAGGATGAACCCTAAGGCCATGAATAGATTCCTGAACGTGTAATTAGACACAGTACGGTTCGCATACTTTTCCGCAAGCTGCTTGCCTCCGAGGTAGGAGACTGGATCACCATCATTACGTCCTTGTAGAAACGTGGTATTGAATTTCAGGACTTGGATCGTATTTTCAATGCGCTTATGAGCGAAAAACGCAGCCAAGCCAAGCACGATAAGGTCGATTAGGAAAAGGGTTTCTGGATTGAGACCGATCTTTCCATATGGGTTGCTTTGCGCGAGATACGCGCATGCTGCTGCTATTGCACCCAATAAGAAATGGTCCGATTTGGATGACGCATCGAGATATGCCTTGTGTAGCTCCGTGACTTGCCCCATTTCTAATCCCTTACAGAGTTTGTGGATGTGGTGATACCGATCATTTTGTTCATATTATCCAGCCACTAAACGCCTTAACGAGCGCCTCATGGAGTGTCCCCACAGGAAGCCTCTGAGACCCCGCATACAGGTCATATGTGATGTTCCCTGCACTGTGTCCAGTGATGCCCTGCGCGATTACCTCAGGGGTCGCAGCGGCCTTCAGAAGACCCGACAACGAGTGTCTCAGGGAGTGAAACGATTGGTCGCCCCCAGAGGCCAGCCCCAGAGGTTCCCTTAGAGCCTCATTGAGCGGCTTGTTGAAATAATGTTCCTTTGCCTTGAACAGACGGCCTTCGTTGGCATTGACCCACTCAAGGAAGGTCTGAAGGGAGAACCCATAGGCCCCATCAACCAGAGGGACTTGTCTCACAGAGAAGCTATTCTTCAGGGTCTTGCCACCGTTCTCATCTTTGTTGATGTCGATAACGGTGATTCCGTCCACCTGCTTGATGTCCTCTTTGTTCAACTGGTAGATCTCGCCAATACGGGCACCTGTAAGAACCCCAAGGGACAACGCCCAGCGCTTCCAGTCGTCAATAGCCAGACCATTCGCGTGATCCATGATTGTGATCACCTGATCCTGAGTCAGGGGCTTGCGAGTGCTCTCAGCGCCTCGCTCAATCTTCAAGCCCTTATCAAAGGAGCGCTCAAGGAAACCGTTATTTACCGCCCAGCTCATCACCGTTGATAGCTGAGTTAGTAGCTTGTTAGATGTCAGAGGTTTGCGACCATCAATGATTTTCTCCTTGAGCGCCACCATATCGGCCCGAGTGTGGGTCTTGAGGTTCAAGTCTCCAAGGAGCCCGCTGAGGGTTCGGCAAGCTGACGTAACTGATTTGTGAGTGGTGGCGGTGACGTTGCCTTTGCGCTCAGCCAGATAGAGCCCTGAGAGGGTCTCAAAGGTTGTCGGCTCGCCAGACGGTAATACAGATAGGGACACAGAAGGGGCTACAGACGTGCCACAAGATAGCTCCCCAATGATCTCCGTGAGGTCCTGCGGGCGACCATCAAGGCGGTCTTGAGCAGCCCTGAGCATACGTTGACCGGTGCCTATGGCTCGTTGTTGACTCGCATTGAACCGACCGGTTGAGGCTGCCTCTGCGAGGTGGTTGCTCATCTGGTCATAGATTTCCATGTAGAGGCCCCGTGAGTCCTCGCTATGGCCCTGTAGCGCGTCCTCAGCGATCTCCTTGAGACGTTCCTTGAGGTCCTCCCACGAAGCCTCAGGGCGGTCGAGGTGGAAGACAGCCAGTGTCTTGAGGATGTCCTTGGAGAACTGCATAGCGGTCGGCCTATCGGTAGATCTGAGAGAGATGGTGAGACTACGGGCGGAACAGCCCCGTGGACGGACCCTCAGGTAGTAGATCCCTGAGCGCCTGTAATGCCAGACAGATAGGTGCTGATCTGGTCTTTGGTGACAAGGCTGGTGACAGGCTGGTGACACTTGGCCCTGCTCGGGCATAGCAATGCTGGTGGTCATGGTGAGGTAAGCCCTTGATATTCATGGGTTTACCACCAGTACTTCCCGAACATTTCCGGGTTGGCCCAGAACCTGGCGTTGAGCCAGTCCGGGACCTGCTTGTAGTCATGTAGATCATAGGTGAACAGGCTCAATACCTGTTGGTCACGGCAGAATTTCTCGCTGGCCGACAGGGCCAGGGCGAAAAAGTCGGTGTCTTGCCAGCCGCAGGCGGCCAGGTCGGCCAGCACGGCAACCCGGCTGGCATTGAGGTTGCGGATGCCGCCGAGCAGTTCCAGGCCCGTGCGTTTGGGCAGGTGCTCCAGGCAGTCCACCAGCACCGCCAAGTCAAAACGCTGGGCCGCAAGCTCGGCCGGAAGCGGGCCAGGGGCCGCCGTGGCGATGCTCACCTGCGGGTGTGCCGCGGCGAAGGCGTCGAGCGCTGGGAAGCGTGTGCCCACCAGCAGCAGGCGTTGCGGGGTGAAGCGCTCCAGCAGGGCTGCCAAAGCCTGCTGCGGCGTACGTTGGGAGAAACCTTCGGTCATTGCCAATCCTCGTTCAAGTCGTCCAAGACTAGCGGGCCGCAGCCTGCGGGCAAAGAGGCATGTGACCGCGACGTGGCTTATTGCTGGCAGGGTTGGAATGCGCGGTCTTTACTCCCAGAGATCGGCCTTATGCCGATTCCCCCTAGGAGAAGCAATGAAATGAGCATAGTACGCACAGCGATACCCCTGGTACTGCTCACCAGTGTGTTGACTGGTTGTGCAGGTTTGCAAAAAACCGACTGGCCGAAATGTGCCGCCGTCGGGGGTGTAGGCGGCGCCGCCTTGGGCGCTATTGAAAGTTCCAGCTGGGCTGGCTGGGGCGCGTTGCTGGGCGGTGGCCTGGCGGCGGGTTACTGCTGGGCCCATGGAGATGGCGACGAGGATGGCGACGGCGTGCCGGACAGCCGTGACAAGTGCCCTGGCACCCCGCGTGGGGTGCAGGTCGATGCCAACGGGTGCCCGCCTGAGCCGGCAGCCGTGGTCGAGGAAGTGGTGGTGCAGAAAGAAGAGGTCATCGTCATCCGCGATGTGCACTTCGAATTCGACTCTGCGAAGCTGACCGCCCGCGACAAAGAGCGCCTCAACACCATTGCCACGCGCCTCAAACAGGAAGCGCCATCCGCCCGCCTGAGTGTCAGCGGCCACACCGACAGCGTCGGTTCCGACAGCTACAACCAGAAACTGTCCGAACGTCGTGCCCACTCGGTGACCGATTACCTGGTCGAGAGCGGCGTACCGCGCAGCAGCTTCGTTTCGGTGGTCGGTGCCGGTGAAACCCAACCGGTGGCTGACAATGCCACGGCCGAAGGGCGTGCCATGAACCGTCGTACCGAGATCAAGATCCAGCGGTAACACGGCATGCGCCCGTGCCTTGAGCGGTGGCACGGGCGCGTGTTGATGCCGGTCAGCCGTTTGTGGCCAATGACACAGGAGCATTCAGCATGAGTGTGACGTCGAAGGCGGCATTGCCGCTGTTGGTGGCTGCCAGCCTGCTCGCGGGCTGCGCTACCCATAGCGATGGCAGCGCGCCCCTCAACCAAAGGACCTGGCCCATCTGCAGCCTGTTGGGCGGCCTGGTCGGTGGCGGCCTGGGCGCTATCGAAAGTTCTGCCTGAGCCGCAGGTGGCGGCGCCCTGGGCGCCATTACCGGGGGGCTGATCTGCTATGCCCAGGACGGTGACGAAGATGGCGATGGTGTTTTCGACCGCCGCGATCGTTGCCCCGACACCCCAGCCAACACGGCGGTCGACCACATGGGTTGCCCGTTGAAGGTGTATCCGGCAGCCCCCCCTGCTACCGCACCCGAACCGGCACCTGAAGTCATCATCCTGGATGACAACGGCGCGGTGATGTTCGCCTTCGATTCCGCCGACCTGACCCCGGCGGCCCAGCAACGGCTGCAAGGCCTGGTGGCGAAGCTCAACTCACCGACGGTAGCCAAGGTCGCGGTGATCGGGCACACCGACAGCGTGGGCTCCGACACCTACAATCAGGCGCTTTCCGAGCGCCGTGCCAGCAGTGTTGCTGAGTACCTTATCAGCCAGGGCCTGGAGCCCGGCAAGGTCACCAGCCAGGGGCGTGGGGAAAGCGAGCCGGTCACCGACAACGAAACCGAGGAAGGCCGCGCGCGCAACCGACGGGTGGAGCTGCACCTCAACTGAGCGGTGCTGGCGCCTGCCTTGGCATTGCAGTTAATGTGGGGCGCACGGCCCGCTCGATCGGGCCGTCTCGACATAACAACAATTGATAGGGGCGGGGTATGAAGTTCATCCTGGGCCTGGGCAAGGTCCTGACGGTCGCTTTCTGGGGTGTGGTGTTGTTCAATCAGCTGTTGCCACAACCTTTGCCCTTCAATCTGCTGATCAATGCCGCTGGTATCTTCCTGCTCGGCCTGCACCTGCTCGAAGTACTGTTCTTCAATGGCAGCCTGCGTGGGCGCAGCCACCGCTGGTTCGACCGATTGCAGATCCTGTTGACGGGTATCTTCCATGTCATGTCCATTCCCCGTGCGCAGGAGGCGCCTCGAAATGCGTAATCTGATGTTGCTGGCCATGTTGGCCACTCCCCTGGCTCAGGCAGAAAGCCTGGAAGTCGCCGCCAATTCCATGCTGCGCCTGCCCGACAAATCGGCCAGCGTGCACTTCACGCACTTGCGTGTCGCTGATTCGGCAACCCTGCTGCTGCCTGCCTCGCTTGCGCAATTGAAGGTCGATCAGCTGGAACTGGGGCGTGATGCGCGTATCGCCATTGCACCTTCCGATAGCCCGTTGCTGATCGAGGCGCGCAGCGCCAGGTTGGGCGAAGGCAGTGAGTTCAGTGCTCCAGGGGCCGCCGGTAGCTACCAGCGGCCAGCCCGCTCGGGCCGCAGTCTGGACCTGAAACTGGCTGAGCTGGATGCCGAGCGGGTGGCGATCGATGCCCGTGGCGGCGCCGGTGCGCCGGGGTACGTGGGGCTTGATGGTGCCAATGGCCAGGCAGGTGGTTGCACATGGGGCCAGGCCAGTCGCGGTGCCAATGGCGATAATGGCGGCAACGGGCACGATGGTGCCCCGGGTGGGCGCATTCGTCTGAGCCTGCCGCAAGGGTTCCCGCAGGAGCACATTGTGGTGCGCCTGGATGGCGGCGCACCGGGCAAGGCCGGGGCGGCAGGCAAGGCGGGTAAAGGCGGAGCGAGTAAAGGTTGCCTTGTGTACAGCACCGACGCCGGGGCCAATGGCCGGCCGGGGCAGCCGGGCCAGCCAGGGTTGGCGGGGGCCGCGGGTGAGTTGATCCTGCAGCGCTTGTGAACCTTTTTGAGATGCCTCTCGGCCGCGAAGTGCTCGCCGGGGCGTTTGCAGCGCCTATGCGATCGAGCGCCGCCCGCGCGGCGCATCGCGAGCTGTGCTCGCTCCTACGTTTGTTTCAGGCCACTTACGCCTGTGGCAGGGGCGCGCGACCGCCTGGTCTGTACGGCGCACTATCGAGCCAGGCACCAAGGCGTCCGCGTGTAAATCGCGCAGGATTAATTGGCCCGAAACAAACGTAGGAGCGAGCGCAGCTCGCGATGCGCCGCGCGGGCGGCGCTCGATCTATGCCCCACCGCACAAATCAGCTGTCAGATCATCAGGCGCGAACTGGCCACTGCAACCACAGCCAGCCCCAGCAGCAGATTGATCCCCACGATCCGCCGAATCCGCCCGAGTACTGCCGCACCCGTCGGCCAGTCCTCGGCTTGCACCGCCGTCTTCAGCTCGGGCAACAGCAACGCCTGAATACGCATGAACAAGGCAAACATGGCGATCCCACCGCCGATCATCACCTGCACGTACTTGGGCGCAGTCTCCAAGCCGCTGAAGCGCATGTGCAACATGCCGATACCACTTATCGCCAAGATCGCCACGGCCAGCCAGACCCAGCCGAAGAAGCGTCGGAAAACTTCCACCCACAGGCGCAGGCGCGCAGGCCCTTCAAGGGCTGCAACCGTTGCCGGGCGCAGCACTAGCCAGGCGAAGAACATGCCGCCGACCCATACCAGGGCAGCCAGAACATGCAGTGTGTAGGGCAAGGCAAAGGCAAGCATCCGGATCTCCATGCGGCATAATGGGCAATAGCGGGGTATGATAGCCGCCCCGTGTGAAACACTGAAAATATATCCAGCCCTTCGGGCGCCTGCAGACCATGATCAGCAACGAACTCAAAGCCACCATCCAGGGCGCCTATTCGCGTTTTCTCGAAGCCAAGAGCCTCAAGCCGCGCTATGGCCAGCGCCTGATGATCGCCGAAGTGGCCAAGGTGCTTGGCGACATCGCCTGCGACGATGAAGGCCGCCGTGCCGGCGAGCCTGCCGTGGTGGCAGTCGAGGCGGGCACCGGTACCGGCAAGACCGTGGCCTACAGCCTGGCAGCCATCCCGGCCGCCAAGGCCGCCGGCAAGCGCCTGGTGATCGCCACCGCGACCGTGGCCCTGCAGGAGCAGATCGTTTTCAAGGATCTGCCCGACCTGATGCGCAACAGCGGGCTCAACTTCAGCTTCGCCCTGGCCAAAGGCCGTGGCCGCTACCTGTGCCTGTCCAAGCTCGACATCCTGCTGCAGGAAGGCCATGCCCAGTCGGCCACCGCCCAGCTGTTCGAGGAAGAAGGCTTCCGCATCGAAGTCGACGAGCGCAGCCAGAAGCTGTTCAACAGCATGATCGAGAAGCTCGCTGGCAACCGCTGGGACGGTGACCGTGACAGCTGGCCCGAGGCCCTGGAAGACCAGGACTGGGCACGGCTGACCACCGACCACAGCCAGTGCACAGGCCGCCACTGCCCGAACTTCCAGCAGTGCGTGTTCTACAAGGCCCGCGAAGGCATGGGCAAGGTCGATGTGATCGTCACCAACCACGACATGGTGCTGGCCGACCTGGCCCTGGGCGGTGGCGCGGTGTTGCCCGACCCGCGCGATACCCTGTACGTCTTCGACGAAGGCCATCACCTGCCAGACAAGGCCATCGGTCATTTCGCCCATTATTCGCGCCTGCGCTCCACCGCCGACTGGCTGGAACAGACCGCCAAGAACCTGACCAAACTGTTGGCTCAGCACCCGCTGCCCGGTGACCTTGGCAAGTACATCGAGCAGGTGCCGGAGCTGGCGCGGGAAGTGCGCACCCAACAGCAGTTCATGTTCACCCTGTGCGAGCAGGTGGCAGACTTCCGCCCCAGCGAGGATACCGAAGGCCGCGAACGCCCGCGTTACCGCTTCGAGGGCGGTGTGGTGCCAGAGCAGATCCGCGAAGTGGGCATCGAACTGAAAAAGGGCTTTGCCCGTCTCAACGACCTGTTCACCCGCCTGGCCGACCTGCTCAAGGAGGGCATGGACGGCGAGGTCAATATCGGCATCGCCAGCCATCAGGCCGAAGAGTGGTATCCGCTGTTTGGCAGCCTGGTCACCCGTGCCCAAGGCAACTGGGAACTGTGGACGGCCTTTACCGCCGAGGACCCGGAAGACAGCCCGCCCATGGCTCGCTGGCTGACGCTGGCCGAGAGTGGCGCACTGTTCGACATCGAAGTTAACGCCAGCCCCATCCTCGCCGCCGAAATGCTCCGCCGTAGCCTGTGGAGTGTTGCTCACGGTGCACTGGTCACGTCGGCGACGTTGACCGCGCTGGGCAAGTTCGATCGTTTCCGCATGCGCTCGGGGTTGCCGCGCGATGCCGTCACCTGCGTGGTGCCCAGCCCGTTCGTGCATGGTGATGCCGGCCTGCTGCGGGTTCCCGACCTGCAGGCCGACCCCCGCGATGCGGCGGCGCATACGGCGGCGATCATCCGTGAACTGCCAAACATCGTCGAGGATGCCCGTGGCGCGCTGGTGCTGTTCTCGTCACGCAAGCAAATGCAGGATGTGTTCGACGGCCTGGATCGTGATTGGCGCAAGCTGGTGCTGATCCAGGGCAACCTCTCCAAGCAGGAAACCCTGAACAAGCACAAGGCGCGGGTCGATGATGGCCAGCACAGCGTGTTGTTCGGCCTGGCCAGCTTTGCCGAAGGTGTCGACCTGCCAGGTGCGTACTGCGAGCATGTGGTCATCGCCAAAATACCTTTCTCCGTGCCCGACGATCCGGTGGAAGCCGCTTTGTCGGAGTGGATCGAGGCTCGTGGTGGTAACCCGTTCATGGAAATTGCCGTGCCCGACGCCTCGTTGAAGTTGATCCAGGCCTGCGGCCGCCTGCTGCGTACCGAGCAGGATCGCGGCGTCATCACCTTGCTCGACCGGCGCCTGGTCACCCAGCGCTACGGCAAGGCTATTCTCAATGCGCTGCCGCCGTTCCGGCGGGAGATTTCCTGACCGCCGGAGCACTTGCTCCGGCGCGTTGTCCATTACTCAGTCTTGGGCCATGACGGCCCTGAAGGAGAGCCCCAGCCTTATGGTCCGCCGTACCCTGCCCGCCGTTTTCGCCCTGTTGTTCAGCTCGCCCTTGCTGGCCGGGCAACAGACGCTGTTCAGCTTCGTGCGCCCGGCCTCGGTGGTCAACGTGGCGACCGAAGATGCAGGCATGCCGCAGTACAACGCGGAGCAAACGGCCGAGGGCGAGGTGCTGCGCCGTGTGGTGTTCAACCCGGCCCCGCGACCGACCTTGCGCCTTAGCCCGCAAGGCGGGGTGTGGGACTGGTCGGCCGGGCAGTTCCTCACCTTGCGCCTGCAAAGTGCCATGGACTGGGCACTGACTGTTGATGTTACGGTGCAAGGCAGCGATGGCCGCACCTTGACCAGCCGCATCGACCTGCCGGCCGGCCCTGCGCAAACGGTGATGGTGCCACTGACGGCCAGCTCGCCGTTGAGCCAGGGCATGCGCGCCGGCCCTCCCATGCCCTGGAACCATGGCGGCCAGCGCCTGCTACTGACCAGCAGCGCTGGCGCGGTTGACCTCAAGCAGGTGACCTCGGTCAGCCTGAGCATCCCCAACCCCAAGGTGGCGCAGAACCTGCTGATCGAACGGGTGGGCATCCAGGATGACGACCAGGCCTACCAGGCGGCTTACCACGAGTTGATCGATGCCTACGGCCAGTCCACCCGCGCCAGCTGGCCAGAGAAGGTCGCCAATGACGATCAACTCAAGGCGGCCGATAAGCGCGAGCAGCAACAGCTCAAGGGCTGGCTGGCTGAGCGTGACAAGCAGCAACTGGACAGCTACGGCGGGCTTGTTGCCGGGCCGGCGTTCGAGGCCAAAGGGTTTTTCCGTACCGAAAAGCGTGATGGCCGCTGGTACCTGGTAACGCCCGAGGGGCACCCGTTCTACTCCCTGGGGGTAAATGCGATAGCTGCAGACGGCGGGCGTACTTACGTCGCCGGCCGTGAAGGCATGTTCAAGGCATTGCCGGGTGAGGGCGAGGCATTGGCGGCATTCTATGGCGAAGGCAACAACGACGATGGCAATGCCTCGTCGCAAGGGCGCAATTTCAAGCAAGGGCGCTGGTTCGACTTCTATGCTGCCAACCTGCAGCGTACCTACGGTAAACCCTGCCCACCGGCCCTGGAAGGGCAGCCAGCCAACTGCCCGCCGCTGGTACTGGATGCTGCCCGCTGGCAGGCGCATGCGCTCGACCGATTGCAGGCCTGGGGGTTCAACACGATCGGCAACTGGAGCGAGCCTGCCCTGGGCCAGGCCAAGCGGATGCCCTACACCTTGCCGCTGTCGATCGTGGGAGACTACGCCAGCATCAGCACCGGCATGGACTGGTGGGGCAGTATGCCCGACCCGTTCGACCCACGTTTTGCCATGGCTACAGAGCGCGCCGTGGCCATTGCCGCCCGCGATCACCGCGACGACCCTTGGCTGATCGGCTACTTTGCCGACAACGAGTTGGCGTGGGCTGCCCCCGGTAACGACCCCAAAGCCCGCTATGGCCTGGCCTATGGCACCTTGCGCCTGACCACCGACGTACCAGCCAAACGCGCCTTCCTCAAGCAGTTGCGCGACAAGTACCGTAACCAGGAGGGGCTGTCCAAGGCCTGGGGCATCGAACTGACCGCCTGGGAGCTGATGGAAGACCCGGGCTTCGAGGCACCGCTACCCAACCCGCAACACCCGGAAATCGAGCGCGACTACCAGCACTTCCAGCAGGTGTTTGCCGAGACTTACTTCAAGACCATTGCCGACTCGTTGAAATGGCATGCCCCCAATCACCTGCTGCTGGGTGGCCGCTATGCGGTCAGCACGCCGGAGGCGGTCAAGGCCTGTGCCGAATTCTGCGATGTGCTCAGCTTCAACTTCTATACCCTCAAGCCGCAGGACGGCTACGACTTCGCCCGCCTGGCCGAGCTCGACAAGCCGGTGCTGGTGTCCGAGTTCCAGTTCGGTTCGCGCGATCGCGGGCCGTTCTGGCCAGGGCCGCTGGAGGTGGCGCGGGAAGAGGACCGTGGCCCGGCCTATGGCAACTTCCTCAAGGCGGCCCTGGCGCAGCCGATGATCGTGGGTGCCCACTGGTTCCAGTACCTCGATCAGCCAGCTAGCGGCCGCCTGCTCGACGGCGAGAATGGGCACCTGGGATTGGTCGCGATTACGGATATGCCCTACCCAGGGTTTGTCGACGCTGTGCGCAAGAGCAACCTGCAGGCCGTGAGCCAACTGCGTACCCAGCTGGAAAAGCCGGCGCCTTGAGTGCAGGTTACCGTTCGTCGCGACCATTTGGCCCAAGCCAGTTTGCAAAACACCCAACTACTGAAACAATGCACACCTTTTTTGAACATGGTCGTACGGGGTACAGCGGGTGCAGATCCAGGGTCACTATGAGCTGAAGTTCGAAGCCGTGCGCGAAGCCTTTGCCGCGCTGTTCGATGATCCCCAGGAGCGTGGCGCCGCGCTGTGCATCCAGGTGGGTGGCGAAACCGTCATCGACCTATGGGCCGGCAGCGCCGACAAGGACGGGCAACAGGCTTGGCACAGCGACACCATCGCCAACCTGTTTTCCTGTACCAAGACCTTCACCGCCGTCACTGCCCTGCAACTGGTGGGCGAGGGCAAGTTGGCCCTCGATGCGCCAGTGGCCAACTACTGGCCCGAGTTTGCCCAAGCGGGTAAACAGTCGATCACCCTGCGCCAACTGCTTAGCCACCGTGCCGGCCTGCCTGCCATCCGTGAACTGCTGCCAGCCGAAGCCCTGTATGACTGGCAGACCATGGTGGATGCCCTGGCCGCCGAGACACCTTGGTGGGCTCCAGGTACGGAACACGGCTATGCCGCCATCACCTACGGCTGGCTGATCGGCGAACTGATCCGTCGTGCCGATGGCCGTGGTCCTGGCGACTCGATCGTGGCCCGCACCGCCCGCCCGCTTGGGCTGGACTTCCATGTTGGCCTGGCAGATGAAGCGTTCCACCGCGTGGCGCATATCGCCCGTGGCAAGGGCAACCCCGGGGATGCCGCCGCGCAGCGCCTGTTGCAGGTGACCATGCGTGAGCCCGAGGCGTTGTCGACCCGCGCCTTCACCAACCCGCCAGCCATCCTGACCAGCACCAACAAGCCGGAATGGCGGCGCATGCAGCAGCCGGCGGCCAATGGCCATGGCAATGCACGCAGCCTGGCGGGTTTCTATGCCGGGCTGCTGGACGGCAGCCTGCTCGAGTCCGAACTGCTCGATGAACTGACCCGTGAACACAGCCTGGGCCAGGACCGTACCTTGCTCACCCAGACCCGTTTCGGCCTCGGCTGTATGCTCGACCAGCCCGATGTGGCCAATGCCACCTTCGGCCTCGGCGCACGTGCCTTTGGCCACCCCGGTGCCGGTGGCTCGGTCGGTTTTGCCGACCCGGAGCACGATGTGGCGTTCGGCTTCGTGGTCAATACCCTCGGCCCTTATGTGCTGATGGACCCACGAGCCCAGAAGCTGGTGCGTGTCCTTGCCAGTTGCCTTTGATCGGGTAATGCGGGTATTGCCCCAGCCCTTTGACTATCCTCAATGCCAACGCCCTTTGTGTTTGGGCAAAATTTCTTTTAATTTCATGGTGTATCGCTGATGTCTTCACATAAAACCTTAGCACTCGCCCTGTGCTTGACCGCCGTTACCGGCTGTGCCAGCCACTCCCCGGAAGGCTCCAAGGCAGGTGGCTCCAGCTGGTGGCCTTTCGGTTCGGACAAGGTCTCCGAGCAGGAAGTGAAGGCAGCCGTCACTGAGAACGTGGCCAAAGCCGATGCCAAGTCTGAAAGCGCCAGCCGCTGGTGGTGGCCGTTCGGTGGTGATGACAAGCAAGCCAAAGGGCCTGTGGTGCCGAAGATCGACCAGAAGGCCACTCAGGCCTGGCTGGACGAGTACGAGCCCAAGCTGCGCGAAGCCATCAAGGACAGCAAGCTGGAGCTGGAGCGTCGCGACAATGTGTTGGCGGTAACTCTGCCGGTAGACAGCTCGTACAACCCTGACCGCCCGAACATGCTGCTGCCCATGACACTCGGCCCGATCACCCGAGTGGCCAAGGCCGTCGAGGGTGACCCGAAAACTGCCGTGCTGGTGCTCGGCCACGCCGACAGCAGCGGTGTTGCAGCTGCCAACCAGAAGCTCAGCTTGGAGCGCGCCGCGTCGGTATCGGCCATTTTCCGCCTCAGCGGCCTGCAGCGTGACCGCCTGACCCTCAAGGGCATGGGCTCGGTGATGCCACGTGCCGCCAACGACAGCGCCGAAGGCCGTTCCCTGAACCGCCGCGTTGAGATGTTGCTGACCCCGCAGAACACCATGGTCGCACTGCTGGCCAAATATCAGCAGGCCGGCCCGGCACCTGCGCCGGCTTCGATGGTTGCGGTTCAGGATGCCAAGGCACCGGCTGCCAAGGCCGCCGACAGCAAGCCAGCCGCGAAGAAGCCAGTGGCGAAAAAAACAGCAGCCAAGGCCAAGGCTCCAGCCAAGACCACCGCTAAGAAAAAAGCCGCGCCGGCCAAGCCAGCCGCCAAGAAAGCTACCACTGACAAGAAAGTAGCTGCCAACAGCCCTGCGAAGACCAACTGATCGTCAAGGAACGCAGCAATGACCCAATCCCTGGCCGATATGCGCCGCGACTATACCCGTGATGGCCTGGCCGAAGCCCAGGCTCCGGGGGAGCCGTTCGCCCTGTTTCACCAGTGGTTTGCCGATGCGGTGAAAACCGAGCAGGTACCGGTGGAAGCCAACGCCATGACCCTGGCCACTGTCGACGGCGAAGGCCGCCCGCATTGCCGTGTGCTGCTGCTGAAGGGGCTCGACACGCGTGGCTTTACCTTCTTCACCAACTACGACAGCGCCAAGGGCCAGCAGCTGCAAGCCAACCCCTTTGCAGCCATGACCTTCTTCTGGCCGGCGCTGGAGCGCCAGGTGCGCATTGAGGGGCGGGTGGAAAAGGTCACGGCCAAGGAGTCGGACGACTACTACCAGGTGCGCCCGCTGGGCAGCCGCCTGGGGGCCTGGGCTTCGCCGCAGAGCCGGGTGATTGCCGGGCGTGAAGAACTGGAGGGGCTGGTCAAGGCAACTGAGGCGCGCTTCTCGGACACCCAGCCACATTGCCCTGAGCATTGGGGGGGGTACCGTTTGCTGCCTGAGCGCATCGAGTTCTGGCAGGGCCGGGCGAGCCGCCTGCATGACCGGCTGAACTATCGGCTGGTCGATGGGCAATGGCAGCGCGAGCGTCTGGCACCCTGAAAACGTTGGGGCCGCAAAGCGGCCCCAATACTTGACCGGAGGCTACCCCACATACCCCGCAGCCTCCCGCTCCAACCATCCTGGCAACTGTTTGCGCCCCACCTTTTCCACCCGTGCTTGCTCCAGCCGCTGCAGCATATACGCGCGCTTCCCCGCATCCGCCCCCGCCAATGACAACGCCAGGTCACGGTCCATCCAGCGGCGCATGCGCACATACAACCACCCGTGAAAATACAGCCCTGCAACGGTGGTGACCACGACGATGAAGTAATCCATGGCTATCCTTGGTCTCACTTGAAAGGCCTTCGACACAGCCCGGCGGCTGTACCCTGGCTGAATGAAAACAATTTTATTACGTTTGTACCGTGACAGCCGTCAATGTGCAGCGTCTAATGAGCACCTGACTTATGGAGACTTTACCTATGCGTAAATCCGCTTTGCTGATGGCGACTTTTACCACCCTGTCGCTGCTGCTGGGGGGCTGTGCCTCAAGCCTGACCGGTGATAGCTACTCCCGTGACGAAGCCCGCCGCGTGCAAACCGTGCGCATGGGCACCATCGAATCCCTACGCCCGGTCAAGATCGAGGGTACCAAGACCCCGATCGGTGGTGGCGCTGGCGCCATCGTGGGTGGCGTTGCCGGTAGTGCCGTAGGCGGTGGTCGTGGCAGTATCGTGGCAGCTGTTATCGGTGCTGTTGCCGGCGGCCTGGCCGGGTCCGCTGCCGAGGAAGGCCTGACGCGCACCCAAGGCGTCGAGATCACCGTACGTGAGGACGATGGCAGCATGCGCGCCTACGTTCAGGCCGTGCAGGAGAACGAAATCTTCCGCGTGGGCGACCGTGTACGCATCATGACCGTTGACGGTACCAGCCGCGTTTCGCACTGACCGTAGCGCAGTAAAACAAAACCCCGACCTGGCGCATGCCAGTCGGGGTTTTTTGATGCTTGCAGTTGGCCTCTTCGCGGGCTTGCCCGCGAAGAGGCTCTCACAGGCCATTCAGATTCAAAGGCCGAGCATATCCCGTGCCACTGCCTCGGCAATGCGAATGCCATCGACACCCGCCGACAGGATCCCGCCCGCGTAGCCGGCCCCTTCACCTGCCGGGAACAGGCCTTTCAGGTTCAGGCTCTGGTAATCCTCACCCCGGGTAATCCGCAATGGCGACGAGGTACGTGTCTCGATCCCGGTCAACACCGCGTCATGCAGGTTGTAACCCTTGATCTGCCGGTCGAATGCCGGCAATGCCTCACGGATTGCCTCGATGGCGAAGTCCGGCAGGCTCGGCGCAAGGTCGCCCAGGGTCACGCCCGGCTTGTAGGATGGCTCGACACTGCCCAGCGCGGTCGAGGGCCGACCCGCTACAAAGTCGCCTACCAATTGCGCAGGCGCCTGGTAGTTGCTGCCCCCCATCACATAAGCATGGGCTTCCAGGCGCTCTTGCAGCTCGATACCGGCCAGCGGGCCACCCGGGTAGTCTCGCTCCGGGTCGATGCCGACGACGATGCCGGAGTTGGCGTTGCGTTCGTTCCGCGAGTACTGGCTCATGCCGTTGGTCACCACCCGGCCCGGCTCGCTGGTAGCCGCAACCACGGTGCCGCCCGGGCACATGCAGAAGCTGTACACCGAACGGCCGTTCTTGGCGTGGTACACCAGCTTGTAGTCGGCCGCGCCCAGTTTCGGGTGGCCGGCGTACTTGCCCAGGCGCGCCTTGTCGATCAGCGTTTGCGGGTGTTCGATACGGAAACCGACCGAGAATGGCTTGGCTTCCATGTACACGCCTTTGGCGTGCAGCATGCGGAAGGTGTCGCGGGCGCTGTGGCCCAGCGCCAGGACCACATGGCGCGAATGCAGCTGCTCGCCGCTCTCCAGCACCACGCCGGTCAGCTGGCCGTCTTCGACCAACAGGTCGGTCACCTTCTGCTGGAAGCGTACTTCGGCACCTAGGGCGATCATGTCCTGACGCATCTGCTCGACCATGCCGGTGAGGCGGAAGGTACCGATGTGTGGTTTGTTGATGTACAGGATCTCGTCGGGCGCACCGGCCTTGACGAACTCTTCCAGCACTTTGCGGCCGTGGTGCTGCGGGTCCTTGATCTGGCTGTACAGCTTGCCGTCAGAGAAGGTGCCGGCGCCGCCTTCGCCGAACTGCACATTGGACTCGGGGTTGAGTACGCTTTTGCGCCACAAGCCCCAGGTGTCCTTGGTGCGCTGGCGTACTTCCTTGCCACGTTCAAGGATGATCGGCTTGAAGCCCATCTGTGCCAGCAGCAGGCCGGCGAAGATGCCGCAGGGGCCGAAACCGACCACGATCGGGCGCTCCTGCAGGCCTGCCGGGGCCTGGCCGACGAACTTGTAGGTGACGTCCGGCGCCGGGCCGATGTTGCGATCGTCGGCGAACTTGCTGAGCAATTCGGCTTCGTTGCTGGCTTCCAGGTCGATGGTGTAGATGAACAGCAGTTCGCTGTTCTTCTTGCGCGCATCGTAGCTGCGCTTGAACAGGTTGAAGCTGAGCAGTTGCTCGTCGCGGATGCCCAGGCGCTGGACGATGGCTTCACGCAGGGCTTCGTCGGGATGGTCCAGGGGCAGCTTCAGTTCGGTGATTCGTAGCATGGCAGGGTCCAGTATCCCGGCCATGGGCGGCCGGCGGCTTTACACAAACCGCCAAGTATAAGCTGTTCGCCGCCCTGACTGGCAGGATAAAAGCGCCCGGCGATCAGTTGTCGCGTGCGCCGCCGTAGTAACCGCAGCCCTGCAGGGTCTTGCCGTCGATGCGCAACTCGGCACGCAGGTGGTGGATGGCACCGGTGGCGTTGTCTACACAGCGCTGCGGTGCGACCCACAGTTCCACATGCTGGTTGTTGGCTTCGCTGGTCAGGGTCAGGCCGCCGCCGGGTACTTCTTCTTCCAGGAAGGGTAGGGGCAGGGGCTCCTGGCCGACGCGGTTGAGCACCATGCCCTTGCCACTGGCCTTGATGTCCCACTCCGGTTCGTGGCCATTGGCGCGCAGGGTCAGCTGCTTGAAGTTGGGGTCGTCACAAGCGCGGGTTGAAGGTTCCAGGCGGTACAGGCGGCGCACTTCCAGCTGGCCATCATTGTTGGCCTGCTTGCTCCCGGTAAGGCGCCCGCGCACGTCGGCGAACAGCTTGTCGTTGGCGTCCTTGGCGAGGTTGGCGGCCTCTTGCAGGATGCCAGTCGCACCGACATCGTTGATCACGAAGGTGCGGTTTTCGCTGCATGGCTTGAACAGCAACTGGCCACCGGCGGCACGCAGTTCGCCCTGCATGCGCGTGGTGCCGATGTTCGGGTCGCTTGGCGGGCTAGCCATCAGTTGGCAGCCTGCGAACAGGGGCAGCAGGGCGGTGAGCAGCAGGGTGGGGGTGAGGCGCATGGGGCGGGCTCCGGCGATCTTTTTCAAAGAGCTGGTCACGTTACGCAGGCTGGCGACGGATCTCAAGTTAATGGTTACCAGTGCGGGCCTCTTCGCGGGCAAGCCCGCTCCCACAGGTTCTGCATAGTATTCAGAGCCTGTGCAGTACCTGTGAGAGCGGGCTTGCCCGCGAAGAGGCCCGCACTGGCGATACATTTCTGGCAGGCAGAGAAAAGGGCCCGAAGGCCCTTGTCCATCAACCGCCGAGGTACGCGTCGCGCACCTTCGGGTCAGTCAACAATGCTTCACCCGTGCCCTGCATCACCACCCGGCCGTTTTCCAGCACATACGCCCGGTCAGCAATCTTCAGCGCCTGGTTGGCATTCTGCTCCACCAGGAACACCGTCACGCCATCACGGCGCAGCTGTTCAATGATGTCGAAGATCTGCTGGATGATGATCGGTGCCAGGCCCAGCGACGGCTCGTCGAGCAGCAGCAGCTTGGGCTTGCTCATCAGTGCCCGGCCAATGGCGAGCATCTGCTGTTCACCACCGGACATGGTGCCGCCACGCTGGATGTAGCGTTCCTTCAGGCGCGGGAACAGCTGCAGCACCTTGTCCAGCTGCTCCTGGTAGTCGCCCTTGTCGGTGAAGAAACCTCCCATCGCCAGGTTTTCTTCGACGGTCAGGCGGGCGAACACGCGGCGGCCTTCCGGCACGACGGCAATGCTCTTGCGCATGATGTGCGAGGACGGCTGGCCGACCAGTTCTTCACCCAGGTACTTGATGCTGCCACTGTGCGCCTGCGGCGAGCCGCACAGAGTCATCAGCAAGGTCGACTTGCCAGCGCCGTTGGCGCCGATCAGGGTGACGATCTCGCCCTGGTTGATCTCCACGTTGACGCTGTGCAGCGCCTGGATCTTGCCGTAGAAGGTGGAAACGTTTTCGAACTTCAGCATTTACGCTTCCCCCAGGTAGGCTTTGATCACATCAGGGTTGTCGCGGATCTCTTCCGGCGTGCCGTGGGCCAGGGGGGTGCCCTGGTTGATCACCACGATGTGGTCGGAGATGCTCATCACCAGCTTCATGTCGTGCTCGATCAGCAGCACGGTGACGTTGTGCGACTCACGCAGGTAGGCGATCAGTGCCTTGAGGTCTTCGGTTTCTTTCGGGTTCAGGCCCGCAGCCGGCTCGTCGAGCATGATGATGCGCGGCTGGGTCATCATGCAGCGGGCGATTTCCAGGCGGCGCTGCTGGCCGTAGGCGAGGGTGCCTGCAGTACGGTTGGCAAACTCGGTCAGGTTGACCTTCTCCAGCCAGTACTGCGCGCGCTCCATGGCCTCTTTCTCGCTGCGGCGGAAGCTCGGGGTCTTGAACAGGCCGGCGAAGAAGTTGGTATTGAGGTGACGGTGCTGGGCGATCAGCAGGTTTTCCAGCGCAGTCATTTCCTTGAACAGGCGCACGTTCTGGAAGGTCCGCACCACGCCCTTGCGGGCGATCTGGTGGCCGGCCAAGCCCTGGATCGGCTGGCCATCGAGCAGGATGGTGCCACCGCTGGGCTTGTAGAAGCCGGTCAGGCAGTTGAACACGGTGGTCTTGCCGGCGCCGTTCGGGCCGATCAACGCCACCACCTGTTTTTCCTTGACGGTCAGGCCTACGCCGTTCACCGCCAACAAGCCGCCGAAGCGCATGCTCAGGCCGCTGACTTGCAGAATTTCGCGGCTCATCGACGCAGCTCCATGTGTGGACGTTGCATAGGCAGCAGGCCTTGCGGACGCCAGATCATCATCAACACCATCAGCGCACCGAACATCAGCATCCGGTATTCGCTGAACTCACGCATCAGCTCGGGCAGCAGGATCATCACGATGGCCGCGAGGATCACGCCCAGTTGTGAGCCCATGCCGCCGAGCACGACAATGGCGAGGATGATCGCCGACTCGATGAAGGTGAACGACTCCGGCGTCACCAGGCCTTGGCGCGCCGCGAAGAAGCTGCCGGCGAAACCGGCGAAGCAGGCACCCAGGGTGAATGCCGAGAGCTTGATCACGGTCGGGTTCAGACCCAGCGCACGGCAGGCAATCTCGTCTTCACGCAGGGCTTCCCAGGCGCGGCCGATCGGCATGCGCAGCAGGCGATTGATGACGAACAGCGCCAGCAGGGCCAGCAACAGCGCCACCAGGTACAGGAAGATCACCTTGTTGATCGAGTTGTATTCCAGCCCGAAGAACTCGTGGAAGGTCTGCATGCCCTCGGCGGCGCGGCGTTCGAAGGTGAGGCCGAAGAACTCCGGCTTGGGGATGTTGCTGATGCCGTTGGGGCCGCCGGTCCAGTCGGTGAGGTTACGCAGGAACAGGCGGATGATCTCACCAAAGCCGAGGGTCACGATCGCCAGGTAGTCACCACGCAGGCGCAGCACCGGGAAGCCAAGCAGGAAGCCGAAGGTGGCGGCCATCAGGCCGGCGATCGGCAGGCACACCCAGAAGCTCCAGCCCAGATAATGCGAGAGCATGGCGTAGCTGTAGGCGCCGACGGCGTAGAAGCCCACGTAACCCAGGTCGAGCAGGCCCGCCAGGCCGACCACGATGTTCAGGCCCAGGCCCAGCAACACGTAGATCAGGATCAGTGTGGCAATGTCGACCGCACCGCGCGAGCCGAAGAACGGCCATACCAGTGCTGCAACGATCAAACCGATGATCACATAGCGCTGGGTCTTGGGCAGGGTGAGGTAGTTGCTGACGGCCGGCGGGATCAGTTTGCGATCCGAACGGCTGCCCATCACCACACTCCACTGCTTGTCGAACAGCACGCGCAGGAACATCAGTACCGAACACACGGCAATGATGCTGATGGTGAACGAGCCCTGGCTGTGCACGACCAGGCTGATGCCGTCGATGCTCAGTTTCAAGCCCAGTACCGGGAAGGCCACGGCCCATACCAGCAAGGCGCTGAAGAACGCCTGTTTGAGATTTCTGTTCATACTTTTTCAACCTCCGGGCGGCCCAGGATGCCGGTCGGCCGGAATAGCAGGACAAGAACCAACAAGCCGAATGCCACCACGTCCTTGTACTGGTCGCCGAAGATGTCGGCGCCGAACGCTTCGGCCACACCCAGCACCAGCCCGCCGAGCATGGCGCCCGGGATGCTGCCGATGCCACCCAGTACCGCCGCGGTGAAGGCTTTCAGGCCCACCAAGAAACCGGCGTTGGGGTTGATCACCCCGTACTGCATGCTCAGCAGCACGGCCGCCACGGCGGCCAGGGCGGCACCGATGACGAAGGTGAGGGCGATGATGTTGTTGGTGTTGATGCCCAGCAGGTTGGCCATCTTGATGTCCTCGGCGCAGGCGCGGCAGGCGCGGCCCAGGCGGGAACGGGAGATGAACAGGGTAAGTAGGGTCATGGCCACCAGGGTGACCACGAACACCAGGACCTGCATGTAGCTGATCAGTACTTCTTCAGCACCACCTGGCCCGAAGGAGAAACTGCCGGGGATCAGGTTGGGGATGGACTTGTCCTTGGAGTCTTGCGACAGCAAGACGGTGTTCTGCAGGAAGATCGACATGCCGATGGCGGAAATCAGCGGGATCAAACGGTTGCTGTTGCGCAGGGGGCGGTAGGCAACGCGCTCGATACTGTAGCCATAGGCACTGGTGACGAAGATCGTCGCGACGAAGGCGACGGTCATCAGGATAGGCAGCGAATGGATACCCATCATGGCCAGGCCCGCCAAGGCGATGAAGGCCACATAGGAACCGATCATGTACACCTCGCCGTGGGCGAAGTTGATCATGCCAATGATGCCGTACACCATCGTGTAGCCGATGGCGATCAAGGCATAGGTGCTGCCGATGGTCAATCCATTAACCAGTTGTTGGAAGAAATGGTAGATCTCAGGCATTACAGCGCTCCTAAAAACCTGATTTGCATTTCGCTGGCGGGGGTAGGCCAGGAAACCGCGGGTGACGGTTTTAAGATTTTCAGGTGAGCCTGCCCCCGGATCGCGGGGATCGGGCCCATGAACCTCGTAAAACAAAGCCCACTGCTCGCACAGTGGGCTTCTTCGGTCAGCTATTAGTCACGCAGTTACTGAGGGGAGACTTCGGTCTTCGGCTTGCCGAAGTGCCATTCGTAGACGACGAACTTGAAGTCTTTCAGGTCGCCCTTCTCGTCGTACGACAGGGTGCCGGTCGGGGTCTTGAAGGAGCCGGCGTGGATGGCGGCGGCCACCTTGTCGGTGTCTTCGGACTTGGCGGCCTTGATGCCCTGGGCGATCAGCTCGACAGCCGAGTAGGCAGGGAACACGAACGGGCCGCTTGGGTCCTTGCCGTCAGCCTTGATGGCGTCGACGATCTTCTTGTTCTCCGGGTCGGCATCGAACGACTTCGGCAGGGTCACCAGCAGGCCTTCGGAGGCGTTCTGGGCGATCTGCGAGATCGAGTCATTACCCACGCCCTCTGGGCCCATGAACTTGGCTTTCAGGCCCTTTTCCTGCGCCTGGCGCAGGATCAGGCCCAGCTCTGGGTGGTAGCCGCCGTAGTAGACGAAGTCGACGTTGTTCTGCTTGAGCTTCTGGATGATCGAGGAGAAGTCCTTGTCACCGGCGTTCAGGCCTTCGAACACGGCAACCTTGGTGCCCTTGCTTTCGAGGGTTTGCTTGACCGCGGTGGCGATACCTTCACCGTACTGCTGCTTGTCGTGCAGTACTGCAACCACTTTCGGTTTGACGTGGTCGGCAATGTAGTTGCCGGCGGCCGGGCCCTGGGCGCTGTCCAAGCCGATGGTGCGGAAGATCAGCTTGTAGCCACGGGCGGTGATTTCCGGCGAGGTGGCGGCCGGGGTGATCATGATCACGCCTTCGTCTTCATAGATGTCGGACGCTGGCTGGGTGGAGCTGGAGCACAGGTGGCCGATGACGAACTTGACGCCGTCGTTGACCACTTTGTTGGCGACTGCCACGGCCTGTTTAGGGTCGCAAGCGTCGTCGTATTCCTTGGCTTCGAGCATCTTGCCATCGACGCCGCCCGCGGCGTTGATATCCTTGATGGCTTGCTTGGCGCCGATGAACTGCATGTCGCCGTACTGGGTCACAGGGCCGGTTTTAGGGCCTGCAATCCCGATCTTGATGGTATCGGCGGCAAACGAATGGCTGGCTACCCCGGCCAGTACCATTGCGGCGAACAGCTTGGAAATCTTGATCATAGTGCTCCACTCATTCTGTTGTAATTCTTATAGTCCTGGCGGCCAGGGCTACAGACCGGGCGGGATTTGCGGCGTGGCCATGCCAACGCGCAAGCCCACCTTCCCCCGGAACATGTCCCGGAACTGTACCGGTACAGTGTAGAGCGCTGTTCGAGCGCTTGAAAAGCGGTCGAAAAGTGCCTGTTTCCTGGGTTGTCGCTTGATCGACAGAAAGATACAGAAAGGCGCCATCAAACTGCCTGTATCTGTGACCCCACCCCACAACTTCGGGGTCAATCGACCAAATTACATATTTGAAACCGGGTTTTTCTGCAAAAATGCCGGCCTTTTTTATTGGCCGATTTTTGCGGATACCACCCATGACTGATCAAACAAGCACCCTCTATGCCAAATTGCTTGGCGAGACGGCAATCATCGAGTGGAAAGCGCTGGAGCGTTTCTGGGCCAAGGGTGACCTGATTTGGGTCGATCCCAGCCTGGACCTGATCACCGTTGCCGAGGCGATGGCCGAGAATCGCAGCGAGATCTTCGCCAAGTGGCGTAGTGATGGCACTGTTGGGCCGGTGTCGGCCGAACAAGCGCTGGACCTGCAAAGCCGCGATCCAGAGATCTGGGCGGTAGTGGTTTCGCCGTTCATCGTGATTCAGGTGAAGGGCCCGGACGTGGCGTGATCGTTTTTGGTGCGCAAAAATGCGCAGCGGCCCCTTATTGGTGCTTGAAAGCATTCAAGGCGGGTAGAGGGAAGTAACAATTCGGCGTGGCGGTAACAGTTTACGGGATGCGTAATGTGTCTACCCCTCTGCCAACCTGTAAAACAATTCGAATAGTCGGGAGTCATTGATGAGCACTGCACTACCTTCGCTTGGATTCGCCGGCATCGGCCTGATGGGCCTGCCCATGTGCCGACGCCTGTTGGCAGCGGGATACCCGCTGACCGTGTGGAACCGCAGCCCGGACAAGTGTGAGGCGCTGGTCGAGGCCGGTGCGCGCCTGGCCAACAGCCCTGCCGAACTGTGCCAGGGCAGCGACATGGTACTGCTGTGCCTGGCCGATACCGCTGTGGTGCGCGAGGTAGTGTTCGGCGAACACGGCATTGCCCAGGGTGGACGCAGTGGCCAGTTGCTGATCGATTTCTCCAGCCTGGAGCCCACCGCCACCCGTGAAATGGCTGCCGAGCTGGCCGCACTGTGTGGCATGGCCTGGCTGGATGCCCCGGTGTCCGGCGGCACACCTGGTGCCGAAGCCGGTACCCTGGCGATCATGGTCGGTGGCGAGGCGGTTGACCTTGAGCGTGCCCGGCCGGTGTTGCAGGTACTTGGCCAGCGGGTGACGCATATGGGGGCGGTGGGCGCAGGCCAGGTGACCAAGGCCTGTAACCAGATGATCGTGGCGTGCAACGCCTTGGTCATTGCCGAAGTCGTGGCGTTGGCCGAGCAGTCCGGGGTGGATGCGACGTTGATCGCCGAAGCGTTGGCCGGTGGCTTTGCTGACTCCAGGCCCCTGCAGATCCTGACGCCGCAAATGGCCGAAAGCCGCTTCGAGCCGATCAAGTGGCATGTGCGCACGCTGCTCAAGGACCTTGATGGCGCGGTCAAATTCTCCCGCGAGCAGGGTTCGGCGACGCCGCTCAGTGGCCTCGCCGCGCAATTGATGCGCCTGCACGGTAGCCAGGGTTACCTGCATAAAGATCCGGCGACCCTGGTAGAACTTTACCGTAACAAGGGGGGAGCATGCCGTCCTGACGCTGCAACCGCTCCAGCAGTGGTCGCAGCTCGGCCAGTGGTACCGGGCGACCCAGCAGGTAACCCTGCAGATAGTCGCAGCCGTGGGCTTTGAGGAACGCCTGTTGCTCCGTGGTCTCTACGCCCTCACTGACCACCTGCAAGTGCAGCGTGTGTGCCATGACGATAATCGCCTGGACGATTTCCCGATCTTTTTGGCTACCCGGCACATCCTGCAGGAACGTGCGGTCGATCTTCAGTACATCCAGCGGCAGGCGTTTGAGGTAGGCCAGAGATGAGTAACCGGTGCCGAAGTCGTCGATCGACAGCGCCACACCCAGGGCGCGAACGCGCTTGAGCAGGTTCACCGTGCGCTGGAGATCACCCATGAGGGCGTTCTCGGTCACTTCCAGCTCGAGTTGCCGGGCGCAGAGCCCGGCGTGAAACAGTGCTTTCTCCACTTCGTTGGGTAGCTCGTCATGGCTGAGGGTCACGGCCGAGCAGTTGACCGTGACCTTGACGTCGCCGTAGCCATAGCGCTGCAGGTGGGCCAGATCGCTGCAGGCGTGGCGCAGTACCCACAGGTCGAGGTCGATGATCAGGCCGTTGGCTTCGGCAATGCCGATAAAGCGTTCGGGGCCAAGCAGGCCATGTTGCGGGTGCTGCCAGCGCACCAGGGCTTCCAGCTTGGCCAGTTGCCCGCTGCGCATGTCGAAGATGGGCTGGTAATGGACGCAGAGCCCGCGCTCTTCGAGCAGGGCCATGCGCAGTTCTTCTTCCAGTTGCAATGCCATGGTGGCCTGGGTCTTCAAGTTGTCGTTGAAGAAGTTCAGGCTGTTGCGCCCGTTGTCCTTTGACTGATACAGGGCCAGGTCGGCATGTTTGAGCAGCTCTTCGACGCTGGTGCCGTCGTCAGGGAAGATGCTGATACCGATGCTGGTGGTCATGACCATGCGCCGGCCACCCAGGTCGATGGGCTCTTTCATTCGTTGCATGATGCGCTGAGCCAGATGACGGGCTTCGTCGCGGTTATTGAGGCTGGTGACGATGCAGAATTCGTCGCCCCCGAAGCGCGCGACCAGGTCCTGGCTGCGGGTGGCGGCCTTGATGTGGTTGGCGATCACCTTGAGCAGCTCGTCACCGGCGGCATGGCCGAGGCTGTCGTTGATGCGCTTGAAATGGTCGATGTCGAGGAACATCACTGCCAGGCGGCTTTCACTGGCCTGGTGTTCGGCCAGCCGCTCGGCGAACACCTGGTTGAAGCCACGGCGGTTGACCAGATTGGTGAGCGCGTCGTAATGCGCCGCTTGTTGCAGCGAGGCGCGGGCCTGGTCCAGCTGGCTGAGTAGCACGCTGACCCGGCGCAGGTCGTGCTCTTTACTCTGCAACTTCTTGTCGGCCAATGCGGCACTGATACTGGCACCACTGATGAGCAGGGTGATGAAGCCGATACCCAGCCCAAGTTGCAGGCTGTTGTCGCCAGAAGGCAGGCGCAGTGCGGTATCGGCCGGGATGACCAGTGTCATGGCCGACATCGCAGTGAAATGGGTAGCGACGATACCGGTCGCCATCAGCAGGCTGGCGCCGTACTTCATGGCCTGGTACAGGGTGCCGCTGCCATTACGGAAGTAACGGGCGAGGTACAACGCGGCCACGCTGGTGAGCAGGGCAATGGCAGCTGAGGCGAGCAGCAGGGCGGTCTGGTAATACTGCACGGCGCCGGTTTCCATGGCAGCCATGCCGACAAAGTGCATGAGGACGATGCCCAAGCCAATCAACACTGCGCTTTGCACAAAGTGACGCGTGCGCATTTGTGTGCGTTCCAGGCTGTGCATGGCCAGCCAGGCTACGCCCAGGGCGATGAGCAGCGAAATAATGGTCAGGGAAACGTCGTAGTGCACTTCCACCGGCGCCTGGAACGCTAGCATGCTGATGAAGTGCATGGCCCAGATGCCACCGGCCAGGCAGCACGCGCCGAGCATGTTCCATTGGCGGTGGGCAGTGGGCTCGGGGCTGTGGCATTGTCGCTCGGCCATGTCGAGCGTGGCGAAGCAGGCCGCGCAGGCAACGAAGTAGGCGAGCAGAACCAGGAACGGTTCATGGCGGCAATCAATGACGATACGCCCGGTTGCCGGCAAGTCGGCGAACAGTTGCAGCCCTAGCCACTCCATGGAATGCCTCTTGATCGAGTTTTCACTCGTCTGCGCTACAACCCTGTGCAGACTGTCCAGAGGCAGTATAGGAAGGAGTATTTAAGCCTTCCTGACTAATGGCACATTGATTCCAATGATTTGGTTATCAATGTGATTGCAGCTAGGAATAACGGATTTAGCCCTTGTGCTATCTCTGTAGGAGCGACCTTGTGTCGCGATGGGCTGCTCCTACAAGAGACCGATGTGATCAGCCGGCTACCAGCACGCGAATGGCTTCCAGGCGCAGGGCGGCCTTTTCCAGCATTGCCAGGCCATCTTCACGCTGCTTGCGCAGGGCGTTGATTTCGCTGTCACGCACACTCGGATTGACCGCTTGCAGTGCTAGCAGGCGGGCCAGCTCTTCGTCGGCCTCTGCCGCCAGGCGGCGCTGGGCTTCGGCGACGCGCTCGATGTGGGTCGGCAAGATTTTCTCTTCACCACCACTGATACGCTTGGCCAGCACATCGCGCTGGGCCTGGACGAACTTGTTGGCGCTGGCGCGTGGCACGCTCTCGAGCTGGTCGTTGAGGGTTTCGAAGGCCACGCGCGATGCCAGGTCGTTGCCGTTGGCGTCGAGCAGGCAGCGCAGTGCCGCCGGCGGCAGGTAGCGGCCCAGTTGCAGGCTGCGCGGTGCCACCACTTCGCTGACGAACAGCAGTTCGAGTAGCACGGTGCCCGGTTTGAGCGCCTTGTTCTTGATCAGCGCCACGGCGGTGTTGCCCATCGAGCCGGACAGCACCAGGTCCATGCCGCCCTGGACCATTGGGTGTTCCCAGGTGAGGAACTGCATGTCCTCGCGCGACAGCGCCTGGCCACGGTCGTAGGTGATGGTCACACCTTCGTCGTCGCCCAGCGGGAAGCTGGCGTCGAGCATCTTCTCGCTTGGCTTGAGGATCAGGGCATTCTCGGAATGGTCTTCGCTGTCGATGCCAAAGGCGTCGAACAGGGTTTCCATGTAGATCGGCAGGGCGAACTGGTCGTCCTGTTCAAGAATGGCCTCGACCAGCGCCTGGCCCTCGCCATCGCCGCCAGAGTTGAGCTCCAGCAGGCGGTCGCGGCCAGTATGCAGTTCGGCTTCCAGGCGTTCGCGCTCGCTGCGGGCATCGGCCACCAGCGTATCCCAGGCCTTGCTCTCGCCACTTTCGAGCAGCGGCAACAGGCGCGGGCCAAACTGGTGTTGCAGGGCGTTGCCGGTCGGGCAGGTGTTGAGGAAGGCGTTGAGGCCTTCGTGGTACCACTGGAACAGGCGCTCTTGCGGGCTGTCCTGCAGGTACGGGATGTGCAGCTGGATCGTGTGCTTCTGGCCGATCCGGTCCAGGCGGCCGATGCGCTGTTCGAGCAGGTCGGGGTGCGCTGGCAGGTCGAACATCACCAGATGGTGGGCGAACTGGAAGTTACGGCCTTCGCTGCCGATCTCGGAGCAGATCAGCACCTGAGCACCGAATTCTTCGTCGGCGAAGTAGGCGGCGGCACGGTCGCGTTCGAGAATGCTCATGCCTTCATGGAACACCGACGCCGGGATGCCGGAGCGCACGCGCAGGGCGTCTTCCAGGTCCATGGCGGTCTCGGCGTGGGCGCAGATCACCAGCACTTTGGTGCGCTTGAGCATCTTCAGGGTATCGATCAGCCAGTCGACGCGCGGATCGAAACGCCACCAGCGTTCGTCGTCGGCTACCTCACCCTGGGCCTGGAAGGCCACTTCCGGGTACAGCTCGGCGTGTTCGCCAGCCGGCAGGTCGCGGTATTGCTCGGGCGTGGCCAGTGGGTAGGGGTGCAGCTGGCGCTCAGGGAAGCCCTGGATCGCCGCGCGGGTGTTACGGAACAGCACGCGGCCGGTGCCGTGGCGGTCGAGCAGCTCACGGATCAGGCGCGCGCTGGCCTGGGTATCGCCGTCGCTGACTGCGGCCAGCAGGGCTTCGCCTTCGGCACCCAGGAAGCCCTGGATGGTGGCGTGCGCCTTGGGCGACAGGCGGCCCTCGTCGAGCAGTTCCTGTACGGCTTCGGCGACCGGGCGATAGTGCTCGCTCTCGGCACGGAAGGCGGCCAGGTCGTGGAAACGGTTGGGGTCGAGCAGGCGCAAGCGGGCAAAGTGGCTGTCCTGGCCAAGCTGCTCTGGGGTGGCGGTGAGCAGCAGCACGCCCGGGATCACCTGGGCCAGTTGCTCGACCAGGCCATATTCGGCGCTGACCTGATCTTCGTGCCAGACCAGGTGGTGCGCTTCGTCGACCACCATCAGGTCCCAACCGGCAGCAAACAGCGCATCCTGGGCCTTTTCGTCGTCGACCAGCCACTCCAGGGCAACCAGCGCCAGCTGGGCGTCCTCGAACGGGTTGCTGGCGTCGCTCTCGATGAAACGTTCAGCATCGAACAGGGCTACCTGCAGGTTGAAGCGGCGGCGCATTTCCACCAGCCACTGGTGCTGGAGGTTTTCCGGTACCAGGATCAGTACGCGGCTGGCACGGCCCGACAGCAACTGGCGGTGAATCACCAGGCCAGCCTCGATGGTTTTGCCCAGGCCCACTTCGTCGGCCAGCAATACGCGCGGGGCGCTGCGGTCGGCGACTTCGCGGGCGATGTGCAATTGGTGGGCGATCGGTTGCGCGCGGCAGCCGCCCAGGCCCCACAGTGCCGACTGCATCTGCTTGCTGGTGTGCTGCAGGGTGTTGTAGCGCAGGCTGAACCAAGACAGTGGGTCGATCTGCCCGGCGAACAGGCGGTCGCTGGCCAGGCGGAACTGGATGAAGTTCGACAGCTGGGTTTCTGGCAGGGTACGCGGCTGGTTCTGCCCGTCCAGGCCGTGGTACACCATGAGCCCGTCGATGTCCTCGACCTCGCGCACGGTCAGCTTCCAGCCCTCGAAGTGGGTGATCTGGTCACCGGGCGAGAAACGCACGCGGGTCAACGGCGCATTGCGCAGGGAATACTGGCGGGTGTCGCCAGTGGCCGGGTAAAGCACGGTCAACAGGCGGCCATCCTGCGCCAGGATGGTACCCAGGCCGAGCTCGGCTTCGCTGTCGCTGATCCAGCGTTGCCCCGGTTGATACTGCTGCGCCATACTGCCTGAACTCCCGCGATGAAAAAGCCGATTATGTTAACGGATCGGCCGGTCAGACCAAAGTGCGAACGCACCGAAAGGTGTCGAACGACAACAGGAAGTAAGTCAGTCTAGCTGTTTCATCGCCTCGCACTGCGCAGCCGACGAGGGCACCGCTTCTATATGTCTGCCAAGCACCGCTGGATGAGCGCTTCCATGGCCGTGGGCAGCCTGCTGCTGCTGAGTGCCTGCGAGCAAAAGAATTTCGAGACCTTGCCCCCCATTCCGATGGAACAGCTTGAAGTGCTAGGCGTCCAGACACCGATCAAGAGCGTGCACTACCGTGACCGCGACGGTGAAGGCCTGCTGGTACTGAGCCGCAGCGATGGCCAGGCCAGTGACCCGGAAAGCGAACAGGAAGTGGACAAGGTGGTACTCAAGGCCACCTTGTACGGGCGCACTGCCGAAAGCGATGCATTCAAGGCGCGTTGGCAGATCGAACAGGAAACCACCTGCCCGGGGCTGGACCTGGACGTCGACTTCTACACCGACGTCAGTGATGTCAGCGACTTGAACAAGGACGGTGTCGCCGAGGTGACGGTAGCCAGTCATGCCTTCTGTGGCGGCGGTATCGACCCCCACGACATCGCCATCGAGATGCGCGAAGGGCAGGCCAGCTACACCATTACCGGCCAGTCGCTGATCACCCCGGCGGGCGAGGAACCGGTCGGTGGCGAGCGCGAGGACAGTGCGTCGCTGAAAACCGCGCCGCAGGTATTGCGCGACCATATGGACGCAGTCTGGCAGCAGGTTTACAAGCGGCCCTGGAGCGAAGCCAGCCCGCCAGATGACGACGAGCCTGGCGACGAAACCGAGTAAATGTTGTCCATGACATCAAGGTAAACCCGCACCTGCCGATACAGGGGCACAGGAGAACGTCCATGCTGCCGCCGATCATTCCGCTCAGTGCCGCCCCGGTGACCTCGCAACAGGACCCGGTCAAACCCACCCCCGACATCAAACCGGTGGTGCCGACGCAGCCTGCGTCCGGCGAAAGTGCCATCGACCTCAAGCACCAGCGTGACCCGCAAGAGCAGGCACTGTTGCTGCGCGATGAGCAGCGTCGCCAGCAGCAACGCAGGCAGAAGGGCGATCAGGAACGCTACAGTGCCATGCCCGGTGATGAGGTCAACGCCGACAACACCGTGCCGGTGGCCCCGTTGATGGGCGAACACGTACGCCAGGGGCTGCTGGTGGACATCGAAGTCTGACAGGGGGCTGGTCAGCACCTGCGGCTGGCCTCATCATGCAAGTCTCAGTTGATCGTCGAGCCCACCCATGAGCCAAGACAACCTCATCGATTTCGATGCCGAACGCGCCAAGCGCGTCCACGACCTCAAGGAAAAGCGCCTGAACGACATGCGCAACGCATTCGAGCAGGCCCTGCCGTTGAACAGCAGCAAGAAAAAGAAACCCAAGAGCAAGCCGAAGAAGCGCTGAAATTTGACGCAGGTCAACCTTGCACCCGCCTCGCGTGCCCGGCCTCGGGCACCATTGATCCCGATCAATTTTTCCCCCCGCCACATTGGTTACCTTGCACCCATCGGACAACGGCAAACGAATGGGGAGACCAGCATGTTCTTCGACAACGTGGTTATCGCCGGTGTGGTAACGGTCGGATTGATGTTTGCCTTCTTTGCCGGTCTGGGCATTTTCATCTGGAAGGACTCGAACAAGCGCAAGCCGCGCTGACCTTCCGGGTACACGAGCACGCAAGGCATTTAGGGCGACTTCGGTCGCCCATTTTTTTGCCTGGGATGTGTGCTTTGGCTGCACGTCGATAAAGATGATTAGCTAGCTAATTATTCATTTCCGCTTTATCCTGCTCGCCATTGTCTATCTTTTCTACAAGACCATCCCCGCAAGGTCCGCTTCGTGCCCATTACCTTCCAGGCCCTGTTCGCCCCCAGCAGCCTCGCCCTCAAGTTCGCCCTCAAGACCCTGCTCGGGGGTGGCCTGGCGTTGTGGCTGGCGATGCGTTGGGGCCTGGAGCAACCGGCATGGGCACTGATGACCGCTTTCATCGTCGCCCAGCCGCTGTCGGGCATGGTGGTGCAGAAGGGCCTGGCGCGGCTGGCGGGTACCTTGGTTGGCACCGTCATGTCGGTGCTGTTCATTGGCCTGTTTTCGCAGACCCCAGGTTTGTTTCTGCTCACCCTGGCCCTTTGGCTGGCCCTGTGCACCGCCGCCTCTACCCAACTGCGTAGCGCCTGGGCCTATGCCTTCGTGCTGGCCGGCTACACCGCCGCCATCATCGCCTTGCCGGCCATCGACCACCCACTGCAGGTGTTCGACCAGGCGGTGGCGCGCTGCACCGAGATCTGCCTGGGTATTTTCTGCGCCACCGCCAGCAGTGCCTTGCTCTGGCCCATGCGCGTGGAACAGCAACTGGGCGGGCAGGCCCGACAGGCCTGGCAGAACGGTCTGCAAGCCGCCAGTGCCATGCTGGGTGGCGAGGACGAGGCGCGCAAAGGCTTGCTGGAAAGCCTGGGACGTATCGTGGCCATCGACAGCCAGCGCGAACATGCCTGGTTCGAAGGCAACCGTGGCCGGCAGCGTGCCCGTGCCATTCGTGGGCTCAGCCAGAAGCTGATGGTGCTGTTGCGCATCTCCCGTTCGGTGCGCCGTCAGTGGCGGCAACTGGATGAGCGGGAGGCTGAGCACCTGGCGCCCTGGTTGCACGACGTGCGCACACTGTTGGGCAAACCCGACACGCCCGGCCTGTTGCTGTTGCGCCAACGTATCTGGGATGCCGCCCACGATGAGCAGATCAGTTCGGCGGAGCACTTCTGCCTAGCGCGCATGGCCCTGCTGCTGGATTACGCTATGGCTGCCGGCCAGGCGCTGGAGGATGTGGAGGCGGGCAGGGCGCCCAAGGATGTGTCCCAAGGCCTGGCTGCGCACCGCGACTGGTCGCTGGCCTTGCTGTTTGGTTCGCGCAGTGCGCTGGCCTTTCTGGTAATGAGCGGGTTCTGGCTGGCCACGGCCTGGCCTTCGGCGCCGGGTGGCCTGGTGCTGACCTGCGTAGTCTGTAGCCTGTTCGCCAGCCGTGAGAACGGCGCGCAGATTGGCTTGAGTTTTTTGCGCGGGATTTTCCTGGCCATACCTGCTGCGTTTCTGGTCGGGCAAATTGTGCTGCCGCAATGGAGCAGCTTCGCCATGCTGTGCCTTGCCATGGGTGTGCCGCTGTTTCTTGGCGCGCTGGGCATGGCCCACCCCCGTACCGGGGCCACGGCCACCTCCTATTGCCTGCACTTCATCGTGTTGGTGTCGCCGCTCAACGCCATGCAGTTCGGTGTGGCGTCCATGCTGAACAGTGCGTTGGCCATGTTGGTGGGGGTGTCTGCAGCGGTCATGGCCTTTCGTTTGCTGGTGTTCCGCCACCCGGCCTGGCTGGGCCGGCGACTGCGCGCAGCCACCCAGAGCGACCTGGTGCGCCTGACCCGGCGCGACCTGCGTGGGGCCGACAGCTGGTTTGGCGGGCGGATGGCTGACCGCCTGATGCAACTGGCGCGGCATGCCAGTGAATTACCGGAAGACGAGCGCAAGCGCTGGGACGACGGCCTGCATGGGCTGGACATTGGTGATGAACTGGTACACCTGCGCATGTGCCTGGCGGTCGCCCAGGCCCCCTTGGGGCGTGCCGAGCGCGAGTACCTGCAACAGGTAGAGGCGGTACTGGCCAAAGGGCCTGCCGCCGGGCGCGGGCAGCGCCTGGACACCGCCAGTGAGCAATTCATCGCTGCCCTGCGCCGGCTGCCTGCCAGCGACCCGTTGCGGCTGGCTGAAGGTGCGGTGCTGCAACTGCAAAAAAGCTGGGGCAAATGGTGCCGCTGGCAGGAGGAAGCCCATGGGGTTACGTGAATGGGAAGTGGGCGGCGTGCTGCTCAGCCCGTTTCTGCTTTATGTGTTGCTGGCGCTGCTGCTCACCGGCCTGTTGCGCCTGGTGGTGCAGGCCACGCCGCTGGGGCGCTGGATCTGGCATGAGGCGCTGTTTGATGCGGCGCTGTTCGTTTGTGTGTTGTTCCTGGTGGTACGCCTGCTGGGGCCTTTATGAAGGAGTGTTTCGATGCGTGCGGCCGTACGTACCTTGGTGACGCTGTGTGTGGTGGCCTTGGCCGTGTTGGCCGGCTACCAGCTGTGGCAGTACTACATGCTTACCCCCTGGACCCGCGACGCCCGTGTGCGCGCCGATGTGGTGGTGATTGCGCCTGACGTGTCCGGCTGGGTACGCGGACTCAAGGTCCATGACAACCAGCAGGTCAAGGCGGGCGACCTGTTGATGAGTATCGACCGTGAGCGCTTCCAGGCCGCGTTCGACCAGGCCAGCGCCGTGACCGAGACCCGCGTCCAGCAGTTGCGCCTGCGCGAACGTGAAGCCGCCCGGCGCACGGCCTTGGGGCCCGAGGCGATCAGTGCCGAGTTGCGTGAAAACGCCCAGATCAATGCGGCCATCGCCCGTGGCGAGTTGCACGAAGCCGAGGCGCAGTTGCAGGTGGCCAGGATCAACCTCGCGCGCAGTGAAGTGCGGGCGCCGCGCAGCGGGCATATCACCAACCTGCGTCTGGCCGAAGGCAACTATGTGAACACCGGGGAAGCGGTCATGGCCCTGGTGGATGATTCAACCTTCTATATCCAGGCGTACTTCGAGGAAACCAAGCTGCCACGTATTCGTGTGGGGGATAACGTGAAAGTCTGGCTGATGGGGGCGGGTGAGCCGATGCAAGGGCAGGTGGAGAGCATCAGCCGCGGTATTACCGACCGCAACAGCAACCCGGACAGCCAACTGCTGCCGGAAGTGGAGCCTACCTTCAACTGGGTGCGCCTGGCCCAGCGCATACCGGTAAGGATTCGTCTGGACCAGGTGCCGGAAGGGGTGACCCTGAGTGCGGGGATGACGGCCAGTGTGCAGGTGCATGAGGACCGGGGTCGGCAGTAGCTCCAACCCTACACCCTGAGCGGTGAGCGCTGAAAACCATGGCGCGTTCATGCGCACCTGCGTTAGGCTGCGGCTTGCGAGTTGCCCGGTAGAGGCGACCCATCCCCCGCCAGGCGTGCGTATCTTCCGATATCATTGCGAGGTTACGTCATGGCCATCACTTCCCAGGACATCTGCAACGCTGCCGACCAGCTCAAGGGCTTTGTCGGTTTTCATGGCAAGCGTGGTGTCCATATTGTGCGTTTTTCCGAGGATTCGTTCGGCATGGACGTGGCCGACGACAGCATTACCCCGTGCAACGAGTTTGTCTGGCGGCCCGAGCAAGGGCAGCGCATGGCGTTGTGTCGTGAGCGGCTGGCGCTGTTGCTGGAGCAGCATGTGGATGACCGCTTGAATATTGGTGAGCCTCTGCGTGCTTACCTGCGCCGCCAGGACCTGCCAGAGATCGTGGCCGAGCGCAGCCTGCAACAGCCCTGATGCCCCCTGCAGGAGCTGGCTTGCCCACGAGAACCCAACCCGGTGTATGGCACCGGCTTTGCCGGTGTTCGCGGGTAAACCCGCGCCTACAGAGAGTGTGTGTTGCCTTGGGATGTAGGGTGTAGCAACGCCTCCAGCTCGGCCCTGTCCACTGGCCGGCTCATGTAGTAGCCCTGCACTTCGTGACACCGGTCGTTCTCCAAGGCTTTGAGCTGCTGTTCGCTTTCGACGCCTTCGGCAGTCACCGTCAACCCCATCGCTTCGCCCAGGTTGATGATGGCCTGAACCACCGCTCGGTCGCTGCCGCCGTTGTTGTTCAGGCCACTGATGAAGCGCTTGTCTATCTTGATGCTGTCGAACGGGTAGGTGCGCAGGTAGCCCAGCGATGAGTAACCCGTGCCGAAATCATCCATGTTCAGGCGCACGCCCAGCTCCTTGAGCGACAGCATGGTGCCCAGCGCGCCTTCGATGTCGTTGAGCATCACGTTCTCGGTAATTTCCAGCTCCAGGCGCTGGGCCGGGAAGGCGGTTTCCAGCAGGATTTCACGCACGTCGGCTACCACGTCGCTGCGCAGGAACTGCGCGGGCGACAGATTCACCGAAACCAGAATGTCGGCTGGCCAGTCATGGGCTGTGCGGCAAGCCTCGCGTAGCACCCAGCGGCCCAGCGCGACGATGATGTCGCTTTGCTCGGCCAACGGGATGAACGTGTCCGGCCCCAGCAACCCTTCCTGCGGGTGCTGCCAGCGAAGCAAGGCTTCGACCGCTACGATACGTCGGTCGCTGAGGCGGTAGCGCGGCTGATAATGCAGCTCGAACTCCTGATTGCGCAGGGCCCGGCGCAGGTCGTTTTCCAACTGGCGGCGGTACTGGATCTGCTGGTTCATCTCGGCAGCGAAGTAGCGCCAGGTATTCTTGCCATCGGCTTTGGCCTGGTACAGGGCAATGTCGGCGCAACGGATCAATTCGCCCGCATCGAAACCCTGGGTGCGGGTTTGGGCGACGCCAATACTGGCACCGACATGCAGGGGTTGGCTGTCGAAGGTGATGGGTTGTTGCAGCAGGCTGATCAGGCGCGCGCAGAAACGGTCGATTTCGTTGCGGTTGTCCATGCCGCTTAGCACCACGATGAACTCGTCGCCGCCCAGACGCGCTACCAGGTCACCGTCGCGGGTGGTATCGCGCAGCCGCGTCGCCACCTCTTGCAGCACGGCATCCCCGGCAGCATGGCCGAGCGAGTCGTTGATCGGTTTGAAGTTGTCGAGGTCCAGCAGCAGCAGGCTCAAGGGTGGCGAGTCGGTGCCACGCAACAGGGCTTGCTCCAGGTGCCTGGCGAGCTTGTTGCGGTTGGCCAGGCCGGTCAGTGGGTCGTGCAACGACAGGTGCTGAATGCGCGCGTGGGCGTCGACTTCGTCGGTGATGTCGCTGGCGGTGCCGCGAAAGCCGCTGGGCTTGTCGTCATACCAGATGGCGCTGGCCGAAATCCTGCAGTAGCGGTTTTGGCCATTCTGGTCGCGGTAGGTACAGCGCAAATTGGCCAACTGTTGTGGGTCGGTGCTGGTCAGGGCGTCCAGCCAAGGCGAGAGCGGGGTGGTATCGCAGGCCAGCAACTGGTTGAGCGGTTGGCCCAGCCAGTCGTCCACGGGGTAGCCGGTGACGTTGGCAAAGCGTTGCGACAGGTAGGTCAGGCGTTGTTGCCGGTCGGTTTCCCAGATCCAGTCAGATGCCGATTCGGCCACCGCGCGAAAACGCTGCTCGCTGGCTTCCAGCGCCTGGTTGCTCTGTTGCAGGTGAGTGAGTGTAAGGCCGATTGCCCGCGTGCTGCGCAGGGTGAGGCGGAACAGGTACAGCATGATCAAGCCAAGCATCAGCAGCGCGCCTACCAGTGGCGGCAAGACCGCCCACAGCAGCTGGCGCCCGGGCAGCGGGCTGTTCCAGGCCAAGTGGTAGCCGGTATCGCCCAGCTCGATGCGCAAGTGGCCGTGCTCACCCCTGTTGTCCTTGTCCACATGCATGCCGGTAAGGCCGGCGCCGGTGCCCAGCCGCGTCAGCTTGTCTTCGGTAAGCTGGTCGATGAACAGCATCACCGGGGCCTGGCGTACCTCACTTTCAGTGACATCGCGGTCCGGTCGAACAGCGGCGGCAGTCAGCACGGCCGGCCAGCCGTTGAACAGCACGTAACGGGTGGTCTGTTTCCGTGGCACGGCCGCGGCGCGGGCCTGGTCGATGATCGGCTGCAGGGGCGCGTCTATATAGGTGTTGGCGCCTGCCTGGCTGGGCTGTCCCTTGAATAGCGCGTAGGTGGTGCGGCTGTCCTCTACAACGAACACCCCTTCGTAGCCGCTGGCGCTGTACAGCGACTCGCCTACATTCTTTTCTTCATAGGCCCATTTCCAGTCTACCTGGCCCGCCAGGTGTTCGAAGGCAGCATCCCACACGGCATAGCTGGACAAGAACTGGCGCGAGGCGATCAGTCGCTGCTCCAGCGCCTGGTTCGCATGGAAGGCGCTACGCTGACGTTCCTGGTGATCAAGGGTGGCGGCGATGTTGAACAGTGCGCCCAGCGTAACCAGGCAGGCCAAGCCGAAAATTGCACTGAAACCGGCAATCAGGCGGCGCACGTGAAAGCGCGGTGTGGGGCTGGCGGGGTGGAGTTTGGCAGTCCTGGCCATGCGTCAGCGGCTCCTTCAGGCAGCCTCCCGCCAGGCAGTCAGGAAGGAGGTTCAATCAGGATAGGCCAGCTTGAGCGTAGAAGCCTCGCCACGGGCAAAATTGACCTGGTCGCGGCCTGCGTGCTTGGCGGTGTAAAGCGCCTTGTCTGCCTGGTCGAGCCAGTGCTCGGGTGACTCCAGGGTGGCTTCGAAGGGGGACAGGCCGATGCTCATGCTGATGCGCAGGTGCGGCAACTGTGGGTTGCGGTAGTTGGCGACCCGTTCGCGCAGGCGCTCCATGGCCTGGCAAGCCTGGGCCTCGCTGGTGTCCGGCAGCATCACACAAAACTCGTCGCCGCCATAACGCCCGGCCTGGTCGCCTTCGCGCAGATTACGGCGCAGCTCTGCGCTCAGCTGGCGCAGCACACAGTCGCCGACCACGTGGCCGAAGGTATCGTTGATGGTCTTGAAATGGTCGATGTCGATCAGGGCGATGACCGCGTGCCCCTGCTGTTGTTTACAGCCCTGGAACTTCAGCAGTAGCAGGTCTTTCCATGCGCCATGGTTAAGCAGCCCGGTCAGGCTGTCGGTGAGGCTCAGGGCGCTCAGCCGGCGCTTGTGGTCAGCCAGTTTGATCGCCAACTGGTAGCACACCCAGCCCAGGACCAGCGGGTACAGCGTCAGCATTGGCAGGCAGGCGTACACCTGCAGGGGGGTGGCGGTCAGCTGCAGGCCGGGGCCAAGCAGCAGGATGGAGACAAGCATGCCGGCCAACTGGGCCAGCAGCCCACGAAAAACCATGCGCTTGCCGCCGGCTGCGACGTTGTTCATGGTCATCATGGAAAGGACCGTCACGCTGGGGAGCGGGTTGAAATGCATGGCGGCAGTCCAGAACCCGCACATCAGCGAGTCCAGTAGCAGGTTGCGCTGCTCTGCCTGGTAGGGCATCGCCGAGCGGCTTGCCCACAGGTAGGCCATGTGCGGCCACAGCAACCCGTTGAACAGCACCAGCAGCCATGCCCAGGTGGGGGGAGACAGCGGCGCAATGGCCGCCATGACACTGAACAGACCGATGCCTAGGCCGATGACACGCGGCAGATAGATGCGCTTGACGAATGAAAGGCCTTTGCCGCTGCGGTTGTCCATCGTGTTCATCGCTATTCTATCGGGGTACCGTTTATCGCATAACGCGCATGAATATTGTTGAACAGTGTTTCATCGGCGAAAAATGACCTTACAAGCCAATTCACGGTTGATCTGATCACTGTGGGGTAGCATGAAGGCTTTTCTGTTGCTCGGAGTGTTGCTGATGATCCCTTTGGCCAACGCAGCCGGCGAGCCGGCGCCACAGCGGGATGGGCGTTTTCACAACCAGGCATCGTTGCCGCAGGATGGGGTGCTGAAAAAGCTGCGCATCGGGCTCAAGTACCTGTTCGTGCGCAAGCCCCCGCAAACCCGACCGGCCACCCTGATCAGCCTCACAGCACTTTTCCGGGCGCGGGCTGCTGGACAGCAACCGGACGCTGTGGGCGTCCTGGGTGATCATCGATGACGATGTGCGGGTGTTCTTCAGTGGCGATACCGGGTACTTCGACGGTTTCAAGCAGATAGGCGAGCGTTTCGGGCCGTTCGACCTGACCTTGATCGAAACCGGCGCCTACAACGTCGCCTGGCCCAACGTACACATGCAGCCGGAGCAGAGCCTGCAGGCCCACCTGGATTTGCGCGGGCGCTGGATGCTGCCGATTCATAACGGTACGTTCGACCTGTCTACCCACGGCTGGCAGGAGCCTTTCGAACGCATACTGACGCTGGCCAACCAGGTCCAGGTGCGCTTGAGCACGCCGCAGATGGGCGAGCGGTCAGCCTTGACTCACCGCATGCCGGGCAGAACTGGTGGCAGCCACGGCCTGTGCGTCAGCGGGGCCACGCCAAAGAGCGCAAGATGGCGGCACGCTGAGCTTCAGTTGTGGTCATCCTTGCTGCGCCGGCGCGGGGCTTGGTCGTCTTTCAGCAGTTGCGAGGGTGGCTTGCCACTGTCGCTGCGTACCTGGGCATGGCTGATCAGGGCAAAAATGAAGCTGCCACCAATAATGTTGCCTGCCAGGGTCGGCAAGGCGAATTCCAGCCAGAAGCTGCGCCAGGTTTCTTCGCCGGCCCACACCAGATAGGACACCTCGACGGAGCCCACTACTATATGGGTGAAATCGCCGAGGGCCATCAGGTAGGTGATCATCAGGATGATCCAGACCTTGGCGTGCTCCATGGACGGGATCATCCAAACCATGGTGGCGATCATCCAGCCTGACACGATGCCTTTGGCGAACATCTGGCTCAGGTCGTTCTTCATGACCTTGCGGCCAATCTCCAGAAAAGCCACGTCCGTCTTGCTGTCGAATATCGGCAGCTCCAGCATGACCCAGGCCACTAGCAGGGTGCCGGCCAGGTTGCCGAGCAACACCACACCCCACAGGCGCAGCAGGCGACCGAAGTTGGCCAGGGTGGGGGAGGTCATGACGGGCAGCACGGCGGTGAGGGTGTTCTCGGTAAACAGTTGCTGGCGCGCCAGGATCACGGCGAGGAAGCCGGCGCTGTAGCCGATGCTGGCGACCACCTGGGCACTCTCTCCTTCCGGCAGGCGTGCGTAGAACAGCCCCATGGCCATCAGCGACAGCCCCATGGACAGGCCGGCGGCCAGTGCCGACCACCACAACGCGGCGAGGGTACGTTCCAGTTCCTGATCGCCCTGGTAGCGGATCATCTCGTGCAGCACTGCCGCCCGGGGCGGTTGGTTGTGGCTGACCTCCTGCTCTTCATCTGCAGACAGGCCCGGGGTTTTCTCGCTTTGCGCATCGCTCATGGCCGCTACGCTCCGTGGGGGGTGTTTCTCTACAGATCCGTGGCGCTCTCATTAGTTGCCAGGTGGGGGTAAAACACGCGCGGAAAGTTTTTTCAGATCAAGGTGTTGACTCTGATTTCAAAGCGCGTATTATTCGCCTCCTCGCAGCGATGAACGCTTCGGGGCAAGCGGTAAGTGTTTGAAGTTGTTGGCTTTCGAAAGAAAGTGGTGGTAAAAAACTTCAAAATAAACGCTTGACAGCAAATGAGGAAAGCGTAGAATGCGCGCCTCGGTTGAGATGAAAAGCTCTTAACCAAACGCTCTTTAACAAATCGAATCAAGCAATTCGTGTGGGTGCTTGTGAGTACGGACTGGTAGTCAAAAAGATTATCAGCATCACAAGTG
>NZ_JBICMM010000014.1:0-457 GCF_043106425.1 Pseudomonas sp. FYR_2 | reverse complement strand
CTGCACGGTGGCGCCTGGTTCGCCGCGACCGGTGAAGGTCACGCCGTCGGCCAGGGCCAGGTCGGTGGGTTGAGTCGGAGGCAGCAGGTCGGTGGAGGTCACCGAGCCCGGCTGCGACACGTTGCCTGCAGCATCGGTCAGGGTGACTTGCAGGCTGCTGCCGTCGATCACGGCAGGGGCCAGGGTGAGGGTGAAGGTGCCGTCTGCACCCACTGTGCCGGTCGCGATGACATTGCCGGCGGCATCACGGACCTGCACGCTGGTGCCGGCTTCGCCACGGCCACTCAGTTGGCTACCGGCCACGCCGATCACCAGATCGGTTGGTGCTGCGGGTGGCGTGGTATCGACACCGTCGATATCCGGTGCGGTGACCGAGCTGGCTGTGGATATGTTGCCTGCTGCATCGGTGGCGGTGGCCTGCAGCACTTCGCCGTCTACTTGCGGCGGGTTGAGGTTG
>NZ_JBICMM010000013.1:0-13297 GCF_043106425.1 Pseudomonas sp. FYR_2 | reverse complement strand
GTGCTGCCCGGTTCGGCCCGGCCAGTGAGCACGGTGCCGTCGGCGCTGACGGCCAGTTCGGTCGGTGCGGCAGGCGCGGTAATGTCTGGCGCGGAGATCTGTGCGGGCAGCGAAGAGACGCCGCTGTCATCGATGGCGACGACATCCAGCAGTTCACCGTTGGCTTGTGGCGGGTTCAGTTCGATGCTGAAAGTGCCATCGGGATTGGCGATGGCGCTGCCGATCAGCATGCCGTTGGCATCGTGTACTTCTACTCGGGTGCCCGCCGGGGCGGAACCGGTGAGGGTAGTGCCGTCTGCATCGATGATCAGGTTACTCGGGCTGTCTGGCGCGGTGGTGAGTGGTACATCGTATTCGAGGGCAACGGAGGGGTTGCCGCTGGGGTCGGTCTGCACCAGGCTCAGCTGGTCACCCGGTTGTACCGCCGGATCAAGGTTGATGAGGAAGGTGCCATTGGCCCCGACCACCCCGGTACCGATCACGGTGCCGTTGGCATCACGGACTTCGACGGTAGCCCCCGGTTCGCCACGCCCGCTCAGGACCAGGCCGCTGCTGCCGACTGCGATGTTGCTGACAGCGGCAGGAGGCGTGATATCCGGGGCATCGAACTGCAGCGGCGCGGAAGTGTTGCCAGCTGCGTCCACCAGACGAACGTCCAGCGCTTCGCCGTTGGCCTGGGCTGGGTTAAGGGTGACGCTGAACAGGCCATCGGCACCGACCACGCCCGTACCAATGATAGTGCCTGCGGCATCACGCACCTGCACGGTGGCGCCTGGCTCGCCGCGACCGGTGAAGGTCACGCCATCGGCCAAGGCCAGGTCGGTGGGTTGAGCTGGAGGCAGCAGGTCGGCAGAGGTTACCGAGCCCGACGGCGATACGTTGCCGGCAGCATCGGTCAGGGTGACTTGCAAGGTGCTGCCGTCGATCACGGCAGGGCTCAAGGACACCACAAAGGTACCATCCGGCCCAACAGTGCCGGTCGCCAGCAGGTTGCCGGCAGCGTCACGGACCTGCACGGTGGTGCCCGCTTCGCCACGGCCACTCAGTTGGCTACCGGCCACGCCGATCACCAGGTCGGTTGGCGCTGCGGGTGGCGTGGTATCGACACCGTCGATATCCGGTGCGGTGACCGAGCTGGCTGTGGATGTGTTGCCGGCCGCATCGGTGGCGGTGGCTTGCAATACTTCGCCATCGACCTGCGGCGGGTTGAGGTTGATGCTGAACACGCCGGTAGGGCCAACCACGGCGGTGCCCAGTTCGGTGCCGTCAGCGGCAACGATACGCACGGTGCTGCCCGGTTCGGCTCGGCCGGTAATCACGCTACCGTTGGCGCTGACAGCCAGTTCGGTTGGTGCGGCTGGCGCAGTGATATCCGGGGCATCGAACTGCAGCGGGGCAGAAGTGTTGCCGGCCGCGTCCACCAACCGAACGTCCAGCGCTTCGCCATTGGCCTGGGCTGGGTTAAGGGTGACGCTGAACAGGCCATCGGCACCTACCACACCCGTACCAATGAGGGTGCCAGCGGCATCACGCACCTGCACGGTGGCGCCTGGCTCGCCGCGACCGGTGAAGGTCACGCCATCGGCCAAGGCCAGGTCGGTGGGTTGAGCTGGAGGTAGCAGGTCGGCAGAGGTTACCGCGCCCGACGGCGATACGTTGCCGGCAGCATCGGTCAGGGTGACTTGCAAGGTGCTGCCGTCGATCACGGCAGGGCTCAAGGACACCACAAAGGTACCATCCGGCCCAACAGTGCCGGTCGCCAGCAGGTTGCCGGCAGCGTCACGGACCTGCACGGTGGTGCCCGCTTCGCCACGGCCACTCAGTTGGCTACCGGCCACGCCGATCACCAGGTCGGCTGGCGCTGCGGGTGGCGTGGTATCGACACCGTCGATATCCGGTGCGGTGACTGAGCTGGCTGTGGATGTGTTGCCGGCCGCATCTGTGGCGGTGGCTTGCAGTACTTCGCCATCGACCTGCGGCGGGTTGAGGTTGATGCTGAACACGCCGGTAGGGCCAACCACGGCGGTGCCCAGTTCGGTGCCGTCAGCGGCAACGATACGCACAGTACTGCCCGGTTCGGCCCGGCCAGTGAGCACGGTGCCGTCGGCGCTGACGGCCAGTTCGGTCGGTGCGGCGGGCGCGGTAATGTCTGGCGCGGAGATCTGTGCGGGCAGCGAAGAGGCGCCGCTGTCATCGATGGCGACGACATCCAGCAGTTCACCGTTGGCTTGTGGCGGGTTCAGTTCGATGCTGAAAGTGCCATCGGGATTGGCGAAGGCGCTGCCGATCAGCGTGCCGTTGGCGTCATGGACCTCTACGCGGGTGCCCGCAGGTGCGGTACCGGTGAGGGTAGTGCCATCGGCATCGATGGCCAGGTTGCTCGGGCTGTCTGGCGCGGTGGTGAGTGGTACATCGTATTCGAGGGCAACGGAGGCGTTGCCGCTGGGGTCGGTCTGTACCAGGCTCAGCTGGTCACCCGGTTGTACCGCCGGATCAAGGTTGATGAGGAAGGTGCCATTGGCCCCGACCACCCCGGTACCGATCACGGTGCCGTTGGCATCGCGGACTTCGACGGTGGCACCCGGTTCACCTCGGCCGCTCAGCGCCAGGCCGCCACTGCCGACCAGGATGTCGCTGACTGCACTTGGCGGGGTGATGTCGGGTGCTGTGAATTCAAGCGGGATCGAGCTGTTGCCGGCAGCATCCACCAGGCGTATGTCCAGTGCTTCGCCGTTGGCCTGGGCGGGCGACAGCGTGACGCTGAACAGCCCGTCGGCACCGACCAAGCCTGTGCCAATCATGTTGCCAGCGGCATCGCGCACCTGCACGGTGGCCCCTGGTTCACCGCGGCCAGTGAGGGTTACGCCGCTGGCAAGGGCGAGGTTGGTGGGCTGGTCTGGGGCGGTCGTATCAGGTGTCTCGACGTCTGGCGCTGAAATACTGGCCGAAGGTGAGGTGTTGCCGGCTGCGTCCTTGGCGCTGACCTCCAAAGCCTGGCCTTCGGTCTGTGGCGGTTGCAGGGTGATGCTGAACTGGCCGTCTGCACCGGCCACGGCTGAGCCCAGCAGCACCCCGTCGGCCCCCCGCACCGAAACCGTAGCGCCGGGTTCTGCACGGCCGGTGAGGGTGGTGCCCTGTTCATTGATGGCAAGGTCGGCAGGTGCAAGCGGCGCAGTCACGTCCGGGGCGGTGACTGTGCCAGGCGTCGAGACGTTGCCGGCACCATCGGTCAGGGTGACTTCAAGGTTCTCGCTGTTAATCTGCGGCGGGTTCAACGTCACGTCGAAGGTGCCGTCGGCACCCACGGTGCCGCTGCCGATCAGGTTGCCGGCAGCATCACGGATGCTCACTGTGGTGCCTGCTTCACCACGGCCGGTCAGGCGCAAGCCATCCGGCGACACCAGCAGGTCGATGGGCGTGGCCGGTGCGGTGGTATCGGGGTCCGAGCCGCCACCGCTGCTACCGCCGCCTCCGTTGTCGGCTGCCGCCGCAGCGCCACCGACGCCAAGCAGGCTGAGCCCGGCAATCGCCCAGGTTGGCATGGCGCTACCGGCGGTGCCGATACCCGCGACCAGTTCGTCCAGCGAGTTCACATCTTCGAAGGTGAAACCGGTGAAGGCCGTTGCATCATATTGCGCGTGCCACAGGGTGCCGTCTTCACCGACGAAGACGATGTCGCTACCGACCCCGGCCTGGTCCACGGCGAAGAAGTTGCCAATGGTGACCTTTTCACCCGATTTCAGGGTGATGATCAGGTCTTGACCTCGTTGGGTAACAGTGGCGACCTTGTCGGGGGCTACCGGCATCTGCACGACGCCTGGCCCTTTGAGGTTGATATTGCCCCAGGCGCTCTGAGTGGCGACTTCGGTTTGCTTATCGGCGACGACGATGTTGTCCATGGATGCTCCCTGCTGGTATCTGGATCCCCCGGCCCGAACCGTTCGAGCCACAACCTGCGTCACAGAGCCCTTGCCGGGCCATTCCGCGCAGTCTCGACCAGGCAGTCGAAATTCGGGTGGTTAGGGAGATATAGCAGCCAGGCAGGAAGCAACCAGATGGCTTTCTGGGTTAATCCTTTTGTAAGGTGAGCCTCAGCGAAGCCCCAGCCGGCGGGCCAGTCGGCTCAGGTTTGCGCGGTCCAGGCCCAGCTCGCGGGCCGCTGCCGCCCAATTATTCTGGTGCCGTTGCAGGCAGGCTTCGATCGCTTGGCGCTGGTAGAGGTCGACCGCTTCGCGCAGGCCGCCTTCAGGCAATGGTGCCAGTTGGGCAGGGGCTGCGGGGGAGGGCAGGGCGTTTGGGGTTGCGAGCACCGCGCGCAGGTCCAGATCGACGGCTTCAAGCGTGAGAATGCGTGGCCGGTCGGGGCGCTGGCCCAGTGCCTTGAGGGCCGAGCGGCCGATCAGGTGCTCCAGCTCGCGCACGTTGCCTGGCCACTCATAGGTCAGCAGCGCGGCTTGGGCTTCGCTACTCAGGCGCAGGCTGTTCAGGCCCAGGCGTGAACGGTTCTGTTCGAGGAAGTAGCCCGCTAATAACAACACATCTCGCCCACGTTCGCGTAAGGGCGGTACGTGCAACGGGTACACACTGAGGCGGTGATAGAAGTCGGCGCGGAAGTTGCCATGGCGTACTTCTGCGGCCAGGTCACGGTTGGTGGCGGCGATCAGGCGCACGTCCACACGGTGCTCGCGGTCCGAGCCCAGGCGCTGCAGTTGGCCGCTTTGCAGCACACGCAACAGTTTGGCTTGCACCGTTAGCGGCAGTTCGCCCACTTCGTCGAGGAACAACGTGCCGCCGTTGGCCAGCTCGAACTTGCCCCGGCGCTCGCCGTGCGCGCCAGTGAAGGCACCGCGTACGTGGCCGAAGAGTTCGCTTTCCACCAAGGTATCGGGCAGGGCGGCGCAGTTGAGGCTGACCAGTGGCTTGTCGGCCCGGTTGCTGGCCTGGTGCAGGGCCTGGGCCACCAGTTCCTTGCCAACGCCCGTTTCGCCAGTGATCAGAACAGTCAGGTCGCTACCGCCGACCAGGCGGATTTCTTCCACCAGGCGCTTATGCGCCGGGCTCTGGCCAATCAGCTCTTTATCCTGGCCGCTGGCCTGGCGGTAGATTTCGGCCCGCAGGTGTTCGTCTTCGGCGCGCAGGGCCAGGTGCTCGATGCGTTCGGCCACGGTAACGGTAGCGGCGGCCAGGCTGGCGAAGGCTTGCAGGGCATCCAGCTCCAGGCTCTGGAACTGCCCGGGGGTGAGGGCATCGAGGGTGACCAGGCCCCAGGGGCGTTCATCAACCATCAACGGGCAACCCATGCAGTCGTGCACTTCCAGGTCGGCATCGGGGGCGTTGACCAGGCCATCGTAAGGGTCGGGCAGTTCGGAGTCGCTGGCGAAACGAGTGGGCTCCGGGCGGCTGAGCAGTATCTGGAAGCGCGGGTGCTCGCTGACCCGGAAGCGTCGGCCCAAGGTGTCAGGGCTCAGGCCATCCACCGCCAGCGGCACCAGCCATTCACCATCCAGGCGCAGCAGCGCGGCGGCATCGCACGGCAGTAGCCCGCGCATGGCTTGCAGCAAGCGGCGGTAGCGCTCCTGGTCGGGCAAGTCGCGGGAGAGGTCGCTGACCAGGGGCAGCAGGGTGGTGAGCAATGGCTTTGCGGTCATAAAGACTCCTATGGGTCGATATGACTATACGACGAGGTGGGTCGTTTTGACATGATTGGCTTCAACCCCTTGATTTTACTAGCGATAAAAGTTGGCACGATTGCTGAAATACCTAACGCAGTCATTTGAAGCCACAGGCTCAGGAGTTGTCGCAATGCTCAATGTCGAACAACGTGCAATCATCAAGGCCACTGTACCCCTGCTGGAAAGCGGCGGCGAAGCGCTGACCACCCACTTCTACAAGATGATGCTCAGCGAGTACCCCGAGGTACGCCCGCTGTTCAACCAAGCCCACCAGGCCAGTGGCGACCAGCCACGTGCTTTGGCCAACGGCGTGCTGATGTATGCGCGCCACATTGACCAACTGGAGCAGCTGGGGGGACTGGTAGGGCAGATCATCAACAAGCACGTTGCCCTGCAGATTCTGCCGGAGCACTATCCGATCGTCGGCAGCTGCCTGCTGCGCGCCATCGAGGAAGTACTGGGCAAGGAAATCGCTACCCCTGAGGTGATTGAGGCCTGGGGCGCGGCCTATGGCCAGCTGGCCGACATCCTGATTGGTGCTGAAGAAAGCCTCTATAAACAGAAGGAAGAAACCGAGGGCGGCTGGCGTGGTACCCGCGAATTCAGCCTGGTGCGCCGCGAGCAGGAAAGCAGCGAAATCGTTTCGTTCTACTTTGCCCCGGTGGATGGTAAACCGGTGCTCAAGGCCGAGCCTGGCCAGTACATTGGCCTGAAGCTGGACATCGACGGTGCTGAACAGCGCCGCAACTATTCGCTGTCGGCGCTGTGCGATGGCAGAGAGTACCGCATCAGCGTCAAGCGCGAGGTGGGCGGCAAGGTGTCCAACTACCTGCATGATGAGCTGGTGGTGGGCGATACCCTGCAACTGTTCCCGCCTGCGGGCGACTTCACCCTGGCGGCCAGCGACAAGCCGCTGGTGCTGATTAGCGGGGGCGTGGGTATTACCCCGACGCTGGCCATGTTGCAGGCGGCGCTGCAAACCCGGCGCGAGGTGCATTTCATTCACTGTACGCGTAACGGCGCGGTGCATGCCTTCCGTGAATGGGTCGATGGCCTGGCGGCGCGTCACCCGCAGCTCAAACGCTTCTACTGCTATGCCGAGCCGGAGGAGGGTGGTGCGGCTGATGCTGTGGGCCTGTTGAGCGAAGACCTGCTGGCCGAGTGGTTGCCGCAGGCGCGTGATGTGGATGCCTACTTCCTTGGGCCCAAGGGGATCATGGCGGCGGTGAAGCGTCAGTTGAAAGGGCTGGGTGTGCCGGAGCAGCAGAGCCGTTACGAGTTCTTCGGGCCGGCGGCTGCCTTGGAATGATATAGCGCCTGTACCGGCCTCTTCGCGGGCAGGCCCGCGAAGAGGCCGGTACAGGCAGTACACACCTTCTGCCTATATATAAGGAAAGATGAAACCGGGCTCGCCGTTTTCATCATTAATCTTCCGTTAATCACGGTATCCTTCACTCCCGGGTGTCGAGGGGCTTGCCCCTGCGCGGCACCCGGGCAGCCGCTTTTTTGCCGCCCGGCGTTGAACCGACGCCGTTGCGGTCGGTCTCAGCCTCACCGGATAGCCCTGCGCAGTGCTACCGCGCCGCTCCCTCGGCATGCTCACAGGCCATGCCCAGCGTGTAGACTTGCGCCCAGGCAGGCGGACCACGCTGCCACTATCCATCGAAGGAACCGGCAATGAACGAACAAACATCGCGCCTGAATCGGGAACGGCGCTTTCTGGTGCTGTTGGGCCTGATCTGCCTCTCGCTGATCGGCGGCGCCCTCTATATGCAAGTGGTACTGGGCGAGGCGCCGTGCCCGCTGTGCATCCTGCAGCGTTACGCGCTGCTGTTCATTGCCGTGTTCGCGTTCATCGCCGCCGCGATGCCCGGGCGCCGTAGCCTGACCTTCTTCGAGGTGCTGGTGGTGCTCAGTGCCATTGGCGGAATCATTGCGGCGGGCAACCATGTGTATATACTCGCCAACCCCATGGTCAGTTGTGGCATCGACACCCTGCAACCGATCGTGGACGACCTGCCACTGGCCAAGCTCTGGCCGCTGGCGTTCCAGGTCGACGGTTTCTGCAGCACGCCGTACCCGCCGATCCTCGGTTTGTCACTGGCGCAGTGGGCACTGGTAGCGTTTGTGCTGACCGCCATTCTGGTTCCGCTCGGTATCTATCGCAACCGACGCCAGGCTTAGACAAAAGTCCCGAATTCCATGGGGGCTTTTACGCCGCATGAGAAGAGGGAAAAGTTGCTCGCCGCTTGATCTGGATCAATCCCGAAGCCTTTTAGAATGCGGCTTTGAGGCCTGGCAAGCGGGGTGCGACAAACTGTCGCGAAGTTGAATTATTGAGCATCATTGTTACAGATTCTGTAAAAGACTGTTGCTCAATAAGTCATAGTCAAGGGTTGGCGACCTAACTACAATCGCCCCCAATTTCCGTTCGGCACTGCTTGCGAGTCGCAGGATTGAAGGAAGCCCCAGCGCTCCTTTTTGCTGACTTCGTCAAGTTTCGCCCAACGGCGATACCGGGCGGACCCCCCTCCGCGTTTTCCCGCACCAAATGGACTTGGTCTGAAGTACAGGCCTGTTGCCTACGAAACCATAAGCACCGCTAACACGCTCGAAGCCAAGGTCCTGCAGTCGGACCCCAGGCAGGAGCGAGTACGGGCGCGAAATGCCTCACTTGGCAGGACGAAGTGTTGGCTACCAAAACACAAATTGCATTGAAGCAAGCTGATCTAGAGGTCGTGAGATGAGTAAAAAGCGTTACCCCAGACTGTTTGGCATATTGCCCTTTTTAGGCATGCTTTTACTCAGTGGGTGCAACTGGACCCTGCTCGACCCGAAGGGCCAGGTCGGCATTGAGCAAAAGAACCTGATCCTGATCGCTACCGGCCTGATGCTGCTGGTGGTAATCCCTGTCATCATCATGACCCTGGTGTTCGCCTGGAAGTACCGTGCTTCCAACAAGGCAGCCACCTACACCCCTGACTGGTCGCACTCGACCAAGATCGAGGCCGCGGTGTGGATCATCCCGATCCTGATCATCATCGCCCTGGGTTACGTCACCTACCACTCCACTCACAAGCTGGACCCATACCGTCCACTGGATTCCGATGTGAAGCCGGTGCAGATCGACGTGGTCGCGCTGGACTGGAAGTGGCTGTTCATCTACCCGGAGCAGGGCATTGCCACGGTCAACAAGATCGTCTTCCCGGCTAACACCCCGGTCAACTTCCGCGTCACTTCCGACGCCGTGATGAACTCGTTCTTCATCCCGGGCCTGGGCGGCCAGATCTACGCCATGGCCGGCATGACCACCAAGCTGCACCTGATCGCCAACGAAAACGGCGAGTTCGACGGTATCAGCGCCAACTATAGCGGTGCTGGCTTCACCGGCATGAAATTCAAGGCTACTGCCACCTCCCAGGAAGACTTCGACAAGTGGGTCGCCGAGGTCAAGCAGTCGCCGAAGAAGCTGGACAAGGCCGAATACGACGCCTTGGCCAAACCAAGCGAAAACAACCCAGTCGCGCTGTACAGCGAGGCTTCGCCTGAGCAGTTCCAGCTGATCGTCGACAAGTACGAAGGCATGAACCGCGGTCGTAGCCACGAAGAAGCAGGCAGCAAAGACCTGGCCACAACCAAGGGTGTGGAATCGAGTATGCAACCAGCTGCCGGTGCAGAGGAGTAAGAGATGTTCGGTAAACTAAGCCTGGAGGCGATACCCTATCACGAGCCGATAGTCATGGTGACGCTTGCCATGATCGCGCTCGGCGGTATCGCTGTCGTCGGTCTTATCACCTATTTCCGCAAGTGGACCTACTTGTGGAGCGAGTGGCTGACTACTGTCGACCACAAAAAGATCGGCGTGATGTACATCATCGTCGCGATGATCATGCTGCTGCGCGGCTTTGCCGACGCCATCATGATGCGTACCCAGCTGGCTGCCGCAACCGGTGGCTCCGAAGGCTACCTGCCGCCTGAACACTATGACCAGATCTTCACCGCTCACGGTGTGATCATGATCATCTTCATGGCGATGCCGTTCTTCACCGGCCTGATGAACCTGGCGGTTCCTCTGCAGATCGGTGCACGTGACGTTGCCTTCCCGTTCCTGAACTCCCTGAGCTTCTACCTGCTGCTGGCAGGCGTGCTGCTGGTCAACATCTCGCTGGGCGTTGGTGAATTCGCCAAGACCGGCTGGGTTGCCTATCCGCCGCTCGCTGGCATTCAGTACAGCCCTGGGGTGGGCGTTGACTACTACATCTGGGCGCTACAGCTATCCGGATTGGGTACGACGCTTACCGGCGTGAACTTCCTCGTCACCGTGATGAAGATGCGCGCACCTGGCATGAAGCTGATGGACATGCCGATCTTCACCTGGACCTGCACCTGGGCCAACGTACTGATCGTTGCTTCGTTCCCGATCCTGACTGCTGCACTCGCGCTGCTGACTGTTGACCGTTATCTGGACTTCCACATTTTCACCAACGAGCTTGGTGGGAACCCGATGATGTACGTCAACCTGTTCTGGGCGTGGGGTCACCCTGAGGTTTACATCCTGATCCTGCCGGCCTTCGGTGTGTTCTCGGAAGTTACCTCGACGTTCTCTGGCAAACGCCTGTTCGGCCACCACTCGATGATCTACGCATCGGGCGCGATCGCCATCCTGGGCTTTGCGGTATGGCTGCACCACTTCTTCACCATGGGTGCCGGCGCCAGCGTCAACACCTTCTTCGGCCTGGCGACGATGCTGATCTCCATTCCGACCGGTGTGAAGCTGTTCAACTGGTTGTTCACCATGTACCAAGGCCGTGTGCGCTTCACCGCACCGATGCTCTGGACCCTGGGCTTCATGGTCACCTTCTCCATCGGTGGCATGACCGGCGTACTGCTGGCCGTTCCAGGTGCTGACTTCGTCCTGCACAACAGCCTGTTCGTTATTGCGCACTTCCACAACGTGATCATCGGTGGCGCGGTATTCGGCTACATCGCCGGCTTCGCCTTCTGGTTCCCGAAAGCCTTCGGCTTCACCCTGAACGAGAAGTGGGGCAAAGCTGCCTTCTGGTTCTGGCTGTCGGGCTTCTACGTTGCGTTCATGCCGCTGTACGCCCTGGGCTTCATGGGCATGACCCGTCGTCTGAACCACTCCGACAACCCACTGTGGGAACCCTACCTGTACGTAGCCGTTGTCGGCGCCGTGCTGATCCTGTTCGGTATCGCTTGCCAGCTGATCCAGCTCTACGTTTCGATCCGCGATCGCAACCAGAACCTGGACGTGACCGGCGACCCATGGGGCGGCCGTACTCTGGAATGGTCCACTTCGTCGCCACCTCCGTTCTACAACTTCGCTCACATGCCTGAGCAGGTTGGCCTGGACGCATGGCACGAAACCAAGGAAAGCGGCAAGGCTTACAAGCCAGCGACCAAGTTCGACGCTATCCACATGCCGAGCAACACCTCCACCGGTTTGTTCATGGGCCTGTTCCTGACCGTCTTCGGCTTTGCCTTCATCTGGCACATCTGGTGGCTGGTTGGCGCAAGCCTGGTTGCAACCATCGCTGTCTTCGTTCGCCACGCTGCACGTGACGACCAGGGCTACATGGTTCCAGCCGAAGAAGTGGCGCGCATCGAAGGCGAGCGTATGAAAGCGCTGGCCAAAGCAGGTGCTCTGCCTGCCGGCGCACGTGTCGAATCGTTTGAGCGGGTGTAATCAATGTCCAGTCAAGTAATGCACGGCGGCGCTGCTCATGGTCACGACCATGGGCATGACGACCACCACCACGACTCGGGCCAGATGACCGTACTGGGCTTCTGGCTGTACCTGATGACCGACTGCATCCTGTTTGCGTCGCTCTTCGCTACCTACGCGGTGCTGTCCGGCAGTTTTGCCGGCGGCCCGTCGGGTCATGACATCTTCCAGCTCGATTTCGTAGCTGTTGAAACGCTGTTCCTGCTGCTGTCCTCGATCACCTTCGGCTTCGCCATGCTGAAGATGTTCGATGGCAAGAAAGCAGGCGTACTGGGCTGGTTGGCTGTGACCTTCCTGTTCGGTGCAGGCTTCATCGCGATGGAAATCTATGAATTCCATCACCTGATCAGCGAAGGCTTCGGCCCGCAGCGCAGTGGCTTCCTGTCGGGCTTCTTCGCCCTGGTAGGTACCCACGGTCTGCACGTGACGGCTGGTCTGATCTGGATGGCAATCATGATGTACCAGATCAACAAGCACGGCATCACGCCGACCGCCAAGACCCGCATGAGCTGCCTGAGCCTGTTCTGGCACTTCCTGGACGTGGTCTGGATCTGCGTATTCACCGTCGTTTACCTGCTGGGAGTTCTGTAATGGCTAACGCACACGACACTCATCACGAAGGTAACCACGGCAGCGTCAAGTCGTACATGATCGGCTTTGTACTGTCGATCATCCTGACCGCGATCCCGTTCGGCCTGGCCATGACCGCCAGCCTGCCGAAGAACCTGACCGTTCTGATCATCGTTGCCATGGCCGTGATCCAGGTAGTTGTTCACCTGGTTTACTTCCTGCACATGGACCGCTCGAAAGAGCAACGCAACAACGTATCGACGTTCCTGTTCACCACCCTGGTGATCGCTCTGCTTGTCGGCCTGTCGCTGTGGATCATGTTCAGCATCCACTTCGAAATGTTGGCCAAGTGAGGTAAGACTGCATGTCCGTTAAGCACTTTATCCAAATCACCAAACCGGGGATCATTTTCGGTAACGTGCTTTCCGTGGCAGGCGGTTTCTTCCTTGCCTCGAAGGGCCATGTGGATTTCGCCCTGTTCCTGGCGGTGGTGATCGGTACTTCGCTGGTGGTGGCGTCCGGATGCGTGTTCAACAACTGCATCGACCGTGACATCGACCACAAGATGGAGCGCACCAAGAACCGCGTCATGGTGCAGGGCGGCATGTCGCTGCCCCTCGCGCTGATCTACGCCACCCTGCTCGGGGTGGCGGGTTTCAGCCTGCTGTATGTCCAGGCCAACCCGCTGTCGGCGTTCTGTGCGCTGATCGGCTTCATCGTCTACGTCGGTTTCTACAGCCTGTGGCTGAAGCGTAAATCGGTGCACGGCACCTTGGTCGGCAGCCTGTCTGGTGCCATGCCTCCGGTGATAGGCTACTGCGCCGTGAGCAACAGCTTCGACCTGGCTGCAGTGACCCTGCTGGTGATGTTCAGCCTGTGGCAGATGCCGCACAGCTTTGCCATCGCTATCTTCCGCTTCAAGGATTACAGCGCTGCCAACATTCCGGTCCTGCCGGTGGCACGTGGCGTCCTGGCGGCGAAGAAGCAGATCGTGCTGTACGTGCTGGCCTTCGTGCTCGCCACCTTGATGCTGACCCTCGGCGGTTACGCCGGCCTCGGCTACTTGGCCGTGGCAGCAGCCATGGGCCTTTATTGGCTGTACATGGCATGGGGCGGCTACAAGGCCGAGGACGACAGCAAGTGGGCCCGTAAAGTGTTCGGCTTCTCCATCCTCACCGTCACTGCCCTGAGCGTGATGATGGGCGTGGACAGCCAGACTGCTGCGGACGTGCTGATGACCTACGCACGCTGATCGACGCGAGTGCTTCACTAAAAACCCCGGCCATTGTGCCGGGTTTTTTTATGTTTG